>NZ_JAQISN010000006.1 GCF_037450285.1 Erwinia sp. SLM-02
GCCTGGCGGCTTTAGCGCGGTGGTCCCACCTGACCCCATGCCGAACTCAGAAGTGAAACGCCGTAGCGCCGATGGTAGTGTGGGGTCTCCCCATGCGAGAGTAGGGAACTGCCAGGCATCAAATAAAGCAGAAGGCCACCCTTACGGGTGGCCTTTTTGCGTTTACGCACCTGATAATCCCCGCTTAATCTACTTTCTTTGCACCGACAGCCAGCGCTCAATGAAATCAGCAACCTCAGCGACGTTGTTTAAATCCAGACAAGGCATATCGAGCTTAATATTGACGTCGCTGGCAACAGCAATCGTCCATTGATCCAGCGGCAGGGGCAGCGGTTTACCCGAACCGGATCGGTGCAGCACAATTTTGGCGACCTCTTCCTGCTTAAATCCTTCCACCAGAATAAGATCTAATACCGAGGCATCCATTCTGCTGGCAAGATAATGTAGATCGAGCCTGTCCTGCTGTGGTGTTTCTGTCATTAAAGCCCAGCGTAACTGACTGGCCACCAGCACCTGGTCGGCCCCGGCTTTGCGCAACTCATAGCTGTCCTTCCCCGGTGTATCAATCTCCATCTGATGATGGGTGTGTTTGATCAGTCCGCAGCGGATACCTCGTGATTTAAGTTCGGGAATTAACTGTTTCAGGAGCGTGGTCTTACCCGTACCGCTCCATGCGGAGACTGACAGTAGTGGGATCGTCATACGAATTCCATTCAGTTTTTAAGATCTTCAGGGTTGTTAATATTATTGAAGGCTGCACCGGCGTTGCTGAACAGAACGCCGTGCCCACCGGCCTGCCGTAAAAAAAGCAGCAGTCTGCGTTCGCCGCGTTCAAGATACTCTCTAAGCGGTGTTGCCAGGCTGCGATGCATCAGAGCCAGTGCCGGATGATCCCGTTCCTCTGAGCAGGCCCACACGGCCAGCGCACAGTTTTTATTACGCCATAAATGCGTAACCAGATTGTCGGGTAGCAGCGGGGTATCGCAGGAAGAAAAAACCACCCATTCGGTCTCGGCCTGTTCCAGTGCGGCCAGCATCCCCGCCAGGGGACCGGGAAAATCAGGTAGGGTATCGACGATAACCGCAAAGCCACTCTGTTGATATGCCGCAAGGTTACGATTGGCATTAATCCATACAGTATCAACCTGGGGCTTTAAACGCTGTAGTACGTGGTGATAAAGCGGCTGCTGATGCCAGATAATCAGTCCTTTATCCTGGCCTCCCATTCTGCTGCCGCGGCCGCCAGCAAGAATCACTCCGGTGATAGCTGGAGGTTCAGAATTTGAGTTGATAGCCATTCTTTCTGTGTCCTATTCTCAAGTTTGGCGTGTAGCCTGATATCGTAACTGAAGTGCATTTATTCAGGGAACAACATTATGAAATGCCATCGTCTTAACGAACTTATTAGCCTGCTGCAGCCCGCGTGGCAGCAGGATCCCGATCTCAACCTTATGCAGTTTTTACAGAAAATGGCCAATGAAGCAGGGTTTAAGCAGCCGATTGAAGAACTTACAGATGACGTTCTTATCTATCATCTTAAGATGCGGGGCAGTGACAAAAGCGCGGAAATCCCCGGATTAAAGAAGGACTATGAAGAAGATTTCAAGACCGCCCTGCTTCGCGCTCGAGGTGTGATTAAAGATTAAATCTCCCCCTGTGGCCTAAGTCACAGGCATTTGATGATATTCTTAGCGGCTATACTCACGAACTTATCAATGAGCCTGCCGGATGACTGACGCTGCTTTTAACTTCCAAACGCTTACTCCTGATACCATCCTGGATGCATTATGGGAAACCGGCCTGCGGGTTGAATCCGGGCTAACAGCGCTGAATAGCTATGAAAACCGCGTTTACCAGTTTACGGATGAAGATAAGCGCCGCTACGTTGCCAAATTTTATCGGCCTCAGCGCTGGTCGCAGCAGCAGATTGAAGAAGAACATCAGTTCTCCGCCGAACTGCTGGCGGATGAAGTCCCCATTGCAGCACCGTTAAACCTGCAGGGGAAGATGCTGCATCAGCATCAGGGCTTCTGGTTCGCCGTTTTTCCCAGCCTGGGTGGCCGTCAGTATGAAACGGATAATTACGATCAGCTGGAATGGGTTGGCCGTTTCCTTGGCCGCATTCATCAGACAGGGCGCAGGGCGACTTTTCAACACCGGCCGACAATCGGCCTGTCGGAATATATCGATCGGCCTTTACAGACTCTGGCTAACAGCGCGCTGGTGCCGAGGGCGCTGAAGGACAGTTTATTAGTCAGTATCGAGCGGTTACGCACAACTTTACAAAACTGCTGGCATACTCAGTGGCGGCCTCTGCGTCTGCACGGAGATTGCCATCCGGGCAATATTCTGTGGCGGGATGGTCCACTTTTTGTTGATCTGGACGATGCACGTAATGGTCCTGCCGTGCAGGATTTATGGATGCTGATAAATGGCGACCGGCAAGAGCAGCGGATCCAGTGGGATATTCTACTGGAAGCCTACAGTGAGTTTTGTGAGTTTGATGCTCACGAATTGTCACTGATTGAGCCTTTACGTGCTATGCGGATGGTTTATTATCTGGCGTGGGTTGTTCGCCGATGGGATGACCCGGCTTTCCCAGGTAGTTTCCCGTGGATGACGGATGAGGATTTCTGGCGGCGTCAGATTTCCATATTTAATGAACAGGACAAGCTGCTGCAGGAGCCTCCTCTACAGCTGATGCCTGATTTCCAGGTGTAATCACCCTTTGGTACGCCTACTGAGTAGTAACTAGGAGAGAGTTTCACGATGAAAAAAATTTGGTTTGCACTTGTCGGTATGGTGCTGGCATTCAGCGCATCTGCTGCACAGTTCACCGATGGTCAGCAGTATGTCACGCTGGACAAACCCGCTTCCGGAGAGCCGCAGGTTCTGGAGTTCTTTTCATTCTTCTGCCCGCACTGTTATGAGTTTGAGCGTGTCTGGCACGTCAGCGATGCAGTAAAAAAAGGCCTGCCGGCTAATGCCAAAGTCACCAAATACCATGTTGAATTTTTAGGTGGCGACATGGGTAAAACCGTTACTCAGGCATGGGCTGTTGCGATGGCGCTGGGTGTTGAAGATAAAGTCACCGCGCCTATTTTTGACGGCATCCAGAAAACCCAGACGATCACCGATCCTGCCAGCCTGAAGGATACCTTCGTGAAAGCTGCCGGTATTAAGCCAGAGGATTATGATGCAGCATGGAACAGTTTCGTAGTGAAATCGCTGGTCGCTCAGCAGGAAAAAGCGGCAGCCGATGTGGATCTGCGTGGCGTTCCGGCGATGTTTGTTAACGGGAAATACATGGTTAACAACGGTGGTCTGGACACCAGTTCAATGGATAACTATGTTCAGCAGTATGCGAACGTGGTGAAATTCCTGATCGGCCAGAAGTAATTTCTCTTATTGAAGCGCCGGCGTTCATGCCGGCGTTTTTTTGCCTGTTTACTACCAACTATGACGAAATGAATTAAAATCAGTATCTGCCCGGTAACCCTCTTCCCCACTACCCCTTTAACTAATATCCACATAATAATAATTCCGCCAGGGCCATTTTCTTCTGTTGGAATTCATCGCAACATCATGATTAATAGCATTATATTTTTTTACTCTGTTATTCTTCTTTCACGAATAACAGTGAGTTATTGAATTTACACACAAACTTATCCACAGAATTTTTTGTCGAGGTATGACGCAAAACGGCAATTGTTCTGTGAATAATGACCATTGCGGTTTTATCTTTGATGTCGAGCTGTGGCATCCTTAACACCCATCCAAACTAATCAAGAACGTGACGACCTATGGCCCAAATTGCAGAAAACCCGCTGATCCTGGTAGATGGCTCTTCCTACCTGTACCGCGCTTACCATGCGTTCCCGCCGCTGACCAATAGTGCTGGTGAACCCACCGGGGCGATGTATGGCGTGCTGAACATGCTGCGCAGTCTGCTACTGCAATATAAGCCGAGCCATGTGGCGGTCGTCTTTGACGCTAAAGGCAAGACGTTCCGTGACGAGCTGTTTGAAGAGTACAAATCTCATCGTCCGCCGATGCCGGACGACCTGCGTGCACAGATAGAGCCGCTGCATACTATGGTGAAGGCTATGGGCCTGCCACTGCTGGCCGTCTCCGGGGTTGAAGCCGATGACGTAATCGGCACGCTGGCGCTGGCAGCTGAAAAAATGGGTAAACCCGTACTGATCAGTACCGGCGATAAAGATATGGCTCAGCTGGTTACGCCAAATATTACGCTGATCAACACGATGAACAATGCCATCCTCGGGCCTGAAGAGGTGAAGGAAAAATATGGTATTCCCCCCTCACTGATAATCGACTTCCTGGCGCTGATGGGAGATTCTTCGGACAATATTCCAGGCGTACCCGGCGTGGGGGAGAAAACGGCACAGGCGCTGCTTCAGGGGCTGGGTGGCATTAAGGATATTTATGCCAATCTCGATAGCGTGGCCGGTTTAACCTTCCGCGGTGCAAAAACCATGGCGGCCAAGCTGGAGCAGAATAAAGAGATGGCGCTGCTATCCTATCAGCTGGCAACCATCAAGACCGACGTTGAGCTGGATCAGACCTGTGACCAACTGACGGTAAACGAACCGGCGACGGAAGAACTGCTGGGCCTGTTTAAACAGTATGAGTTCCGCCGCTGGATCGTCGATCTGGAAGAAGGTAAATGGCTACAGGCTAAAGCGGGCGGCACCTCTTCGCCGAAAGCGAAAGCTGCGGCTGTAGCGGCAACCGCTGTTGAGGAGCCGCCGACCAGCGTACTGTCATCGGACGGTTACGTCACCATTCTGGATGAAGAAACCTTTGAAAGCTGGATGACAAAGCTTCAGCGTAGCGAGCTGTTTGCCTTTGACCTTGAAACGGATTCGCTGGATACGCTAAGTGCCAATATCGTGGGCCTGTCATTTGCCATTGCACCGGGAGAAGCGGCTTATCTGCCGGTGGCACATGATTATCTTGATGCTCCCGATCAGCTGGATCGCAACACTGTCCTGTCACGCCTCAAACCGCTGCTGGAAGATAATAATGCGCTTAAAGTGGGACAGAATCTCAAATACGACCGCGGCGTATTGAAGAACTATGATATTGAATTAAAAGGCATTCGTTTCGACACCATGCTGGAGTCCTATGCGCTTAACAGCGTTGCAGGGCGGCATGATATGGATACCCTGGCTTCGCGTTGGCTAAACCATAAAACGGTCACCTTTGAAGAGATTGCTGGTAAAGGTAAAAACCAGCTGACCTTTAACCAGATAGCGCTTGAGCAGGCTGCACACTATGCGGCAGAAGACGCCGACGTGACGCTACAGCTGCACCTGAAAATGTGGCCGGAACTGGAGAAAGAGCAGGGACCCAAAGCCGTTTTTGAGCAGGTCGAAATGCCGCTGGTGCCGGTTATCTCACGCATTGAGCGTAACGGGGTGCTCATCGACCAGAAAATACTGGCCGCGCATTCAAAAGAGCTGGGTACACGGCTGGCGGAACTGGAGCTGAAGGCGCATGAACTCGCCGGCGAACCGTTTAACCTCTCGTCGCCTAAGCAGCTGCAAACGATTCTGTTTGAAAAGCAGGGTATCAAACCCACCAAGAAAACCCCGGGCGGCGCACCGTCGACCAGCGAAGAAGTGCTTGCCGAGCTGGCACTGGATTATCCACTGCCGAAAGTCATCCTGGAGCACCGCGGCTTATCCAAGCTGAAGTCGACCTATACCGACAAGCTGCCGCAAATGATCAATCCGCTCTCTGGGCGCGTGCATACTTCCTACCACCAGACCGTGACTGCGACCGGAAGGCTCTCTTCCAGCGATCCTAACCTGCAAAATATTCCGGTGCGAAATGATGAAGGGCGCCGCATCCGGCAGGCCTTTGTTGCTCCGAAAGGGCACGTCATTGTCGCGGCCGACTATTCACAGATTGAATTGCGTATCATGGCCCACCTTTCCCAGGACAAAGGGCTGCTGACTGCGTTCGCCAATGAGCAGGATATCCACCGTGCGACCGCTGCTGAGGTCTTTGGCGTGGCGCTGGATAAGGTGAGCGGTGAACAACGACGTAGCGCGAAGGCGATTAACTTCGGTCTGATTTATGGTATGAGTGCCTTTGGTTTGTCGCGACAGCTGAATATCGGTGCCGGCGAAGCGAAAAAGTATATGGATCTCTACTTCGAACGCTATCCTGGGGTGCTGCAGTATATGGAGAGTACCCGTGAGCTGGCGGCTGAAAAGGGCTACGTTTCGACCCTGGACGGGCGTCGGCTGTATCTGCCGGATATCAAAGCCAGTAATGCTATACGTCGTAAGGCCGCGGAACGTGCGGCGATCAACGCCCCTATGCAGGGAACGGCAGCGGATATTATCAAACGAGCGATGATTGCCGTGGACGACTGGCTGCTCCAGCAGGCCGACCCGGCTGTGAAGATGATTATGCAGGTACACGATGAACTGGTCTTTGAAGTCAGGGCGGATGCCGTTGACGCGGCTTCGGATAAAATCCGTCAACTTATGGAGAACAGTATGAAACTGGATGTGCCGCTGAGAGTTGATGTCGGCGTTGGCGACAACTGGGATCAGGCGCATTAATCACGCGCAGCCAGGGCCGGGACAGTCTGCTTCCCGGCCGCAATCAGCGATAAGAAAATAATCTATTTAATCGTTTCAGCTTCTGACCCCGGGCAGCCTGTAGTTACCCGCAGTGCTAACCATTTCAGCTTAAAGCATTTTTTAAGTAATTAAGCTACAAAAAGGCCGTCATTCTGTGACGAATGTTGGATCCTGACTGTCGTTTTCTGAAAATTAACTACAAAAAACCCTTTTTAGCGCTCAAAAAATCATGTAGAGTTTATCGCGTAGGGTACAGAGGTAAGATGTTCTATCTTTCAGACCTTTTACTTCACGTAATCGGATTTGGCTGAATATTTTAGCCGCCCCAGTCGTTATGACTGGGGCGTTTTTTATTGGGCGTCGTACAGGATTTTGCGCAATTATTGCGCTGGTACAAGCAGCAGACCAGCATAAAGCTGACCTGCCGAAAGACGTGCGAAGGTGGGTTATTCGCTGATTTCGTCTTCTTCAGTCGCGGGTGGCAGCTCGCTGTACCAGGTATCCAGCTTCAGCTTCAGTTTATCCACGCCAATTTTCTTCAGCGATGAGAAAGCCTCAACGTCCACCGTGCCGAGGAAGCTTTTCGCTTCTTCACGAACGGCATTCAGCTGCGCTTTACGCGCCCCGGAAGCCAGTTTGTCGGCTTTGGTCAGCAGTATCAGCACTTCAATTCCGCTCTGTACGGCCCACATGACCATCTGACGGTCGAGATCCTTTAGCGGATGGCGGATATCCATCAGCACCACCAGACCTTTCAGGCACTGGCGTTTTTGCAGATATTCAGCCAGCGATCGCTGCCATTTCAGCTTCATCTCTTCCGGCACTTCGGCATAGCCATAGCCGGGCAGATCCACCAGTCGGTATCCCTCAGCCACCTGGAACAGGTTGATTAACTGTGTGCGGCCTGGTGTCTTACTGGTACGGGCAAGGCTTTTCTGATTTGTCAGCGTATTGAGCGCGCTGGATTTACCCGCGTTAGAACGCCCGGCAAAAGCAACCTCGATGCCGGTATCGGCTGGCAGATGGCGGATATCCGGGGCGCTGGTGACAAAATGGGTGACGTGATAATTCCAGCCAGACAAAATAAAATACTCCAGGGAAAAAAGTGAATTGCGTTGATTATACCCTGTATGATCGAAAAGCGCCCGATAAGACATAATACCCCTGGTATTCTCTGTGAGATATTTGCCATAAACCCTGGTGGTACTCTCTGCTTTTTGATCTGGCTTTTGAAAAAACATGTTTATTTTCATCGCGTTGTTTTTTTCATATTCAAAAAAAAACTAAAAATCAACGCGTAGCCTTGATAGTCGGACTGGTTAGTCTACATTTGATGGCAGAAACAGGCTGTTTCACTTCAGGATGAAGCGCTCAGTGAGCATCATGATGATGATGAGCAGGGAAAGGAAAGTGCGAAGGCATCGCACAACAGGATGGGAGCTCACCGGGATGTGGGCGCTTTGCAAAGGAAAACCGGGATGTTGGCTGCTAAAATGGATGCTGACACCGTCAGCCCTTCTGTGGAAGGTGCGAAAAAAGGCGACAGGGTGACCTGCCGCCTTTTTTCTTTCTCTGCTTTCTGCTAGATTCCGCCGCAATTCTATACTGAAGATAAACGTCTGAGAGCAGAAACCATGAAGCAACCTGCACGCACGCCACAGGGACAAAAACCTGCTGCAAAAAATAAGCGCAAAACCCGCGATGAACTGAATCAGGAAGCGCGCGATCGCAAGCGTGACAAAAAACGCAGCGGTAACGCGACCGGCAGCCGGTCCAATCCTGTTGCAGAGAGCCAGAAAACCGGCAGCGGTAGCAAAACGAAAGATCCGCGCATCGGCAGCAAAAAGCCCATCGCACTGGGCGGAGATGCCCCTGTCGCAAAACCGGTTAAGCCTGCAAAAGCACCCAAGGCACAGCCGGAGAAAAAACCGCGTCTGACGCCGCAGGAAGAACTGGCGATGCTGGAGAACGACGAACGGCTTGATGCCCTACTGGATCGTCTGGAGAGCGGTGAGTCGCTGTCTGCTGAAGATCAGGCATGGCTGGATCAGGCTCTGGACCGTATCGATGTACTGATGGAACAGCTGGGCATTGCTTTGGACGACGATGTAGAAGATGACGCTGCGGAAGAAGATATGTATCGCCTGCTGAAGGGCGGGAACTGATACCGTCATAAATTGAGGCAGGGCAATTCTGCTCTGCCTGTAATAATCGGTTTCTCTGCTGATGATTTGGCCTGGATCAATTATTGCGCTGATTCTGTTGTGCTGGCTGGGGTGGTTGTTCGTTAAACTACAGCGGCTATCACGCCTGAAAGCACGGCTGCGTAGCAGGATCGTCAGCCGGCCTCTCCCTGTCCCGCGACGGTCTGTCCGAAAGCGTATAAGGTAGGCGAGCATGCAGATGCAGAAAGCAGAATGGGATCTCCCGTTAATTCAGAAGTACAACACCTCCGGCCCGCGTTACACCTCTTATCCTACGGCCCTGGAATTTAATCAGGACTACGACGAACGCGCATTTTTACACGCGGCGTCGCGTTATCCCGATCGGGCACTGTCTCTCTATTTGCATATCCCGTTTTGCCATCAGCTGTGCTATTTCTGCGGCTGTAACAAACAGGTCACGCGCCAGCAGCATAAGGCGGATGCCTACCTGGATGCGCTGGTGCAGGAAATTGCGGCCCGCGCGCCGCTGTTCAGCCAGCGTACCGTCAGCCAGATGCACTGGGGAGGCGGTACGCCGACCTTTCTCACGAAGGCCCAAATAAGCCGTCTGCTGACCACTCTGCGCCAGCATTTTAATTTTGCCGCTGATGTTGAAATGTCGATTGAAGTTGACCCGCGTGAAATAGAGCTGGATGTGCTGGATCATCTGCGAGAGGGGGGATTCAACCGTCTGAGCATGGGCGTGCAGGACTTTAACAAGCAGGTCCAGCAAAGCGTTAATCGGGTGCAGGATGAGGCGATGATTTTTGCGCTGATGGCCCGTGCGCGCCAGCTTGGGTTCACCTCGACCAATATCGATCTGATCTACGGCCTGCCGCATCAGACGGCAGAGAGTTTTGCGTTTACCCTGCAAAAGGTGGCCGATCTTAACCCGGATCGTCTCAGCGTATTCAACTATGCCCATCTGCCGGAACTGTTCGCGGCCCAGCGTAAGATCCGTCTGGAAGATCTGCCCGACGCACAACAGAAGCTGGATATCCTGCAGCAGACGATTTCTTTCCTGACCGCTCAGGGCTATGAGTTTATCGGCATGGACCATTTCGCACGCCATGATGACGAACTGGCGATTGCGCAGCGTGCCGGAAAGCTACACCGTAATTTCCAGGGATATACCACTCAGGGAGACAGCGACCTGTTGGGTATGGGCGTTTCGGCCATTAGCATGATCGGGGATAGTTACGCGCAGAACCAGAAGGAGCTGAAGCATTACTACGCCGCGATTGAGCAGGACAGAACGGCGCTCTGGCGCGGGTTGCAGCTCACTGATGATGACTGCCTCAGACGCGATGTGATCAAGAGTCTGATGTGCAATTTCTCGCTGTCATATTCAGCGGTCGAAACGCAGTGGGGAATCGATTTTCAGCGCTACTTTGCTGACGATCTGCAGCAGCTGGAGCCGTTGATCGCCGACGGGCTGGTGGATAGCCACCAGAAGGGCCTTGAGATAACGCCTAAGGGACGATTGCTGGTAAGGAATATCTGTATGTGCTTTGACAGTTACCTACGCCAGAAGGCCCGCAGGCAGCAATTTTCGCGGGTGATCTAAATCAGCCTGTAAAAAAAAGGCGAGCCGCAGGCGGCTCGCCTTTTATCTATCCAATCGTCACCGAAGCGCCGTTACTCCATTCCCAGCTCTTTCAGTTTGCGGGTCAGCGTGTTGCGCCCCCAGCCCAGCAGGCGAGCGGCTTCCTGCTTGTGGCCCTGGGTATGACGTAGTGCGGTCGTCAGCAGCGTGCGTTCCATTTCCGGCTGTGCTTCCGACAGCAGGTTTTGATGACCGGAACGCAGCGCCCTGTCGGCCCACTGCGCCAGCAGCGTCGCCCAGCTGTCCGGCAGGGACTGGCTCGGGCTGTCCGGCGTAGAGGTTTCAAACAGCTCCGGGGGCAGATCCTGAATCAGTACTTCCTGTCCGGCTGCCATTACCGTCAGCCAGCGGCAGGTATTTTCCAGCTGGCGTACGTTGCCGGACCAGTGCAGCCGGGTCAGGGCGGTTTCCGTTTCCGGGTGCAGGATTTTTGCCTCTACGCCCAGTTCCCGGGCTGCCACCTGCAGGAAATAGCGCGCCAGACGGGGAATGTCTTCACGGCGTTCACGCAGCGGCGGCAAATGTACGCGGATAACGTTCAGGCGGTGGAATAAATCCTCACGGAATTTACCTTCCTGCACGCGCATTTCCAGGTTCTGGTGGGTCGCCGCGATAATGCGCACATCCACCTTCACCGGGGCATAGCCGCCCACGCGATAAAACTGCCCGTCGGCCAGGACGCGCAGCAGCCGGGTCTGAACATCCAGCGGCATATCGCCGATTTCATCAAGGAACAGCGTACCGCCGTCTGCCTGCTCGAAGCGGCCCTGGCGAATCTGATTGGCACCGGTAAATGCGCCTTTCTCATGGCCAAACAGCTCTGACTCAATCAAATCCTTGGGGATCGCCGCCATGTTCAGCGCAATAAAAGGGGCTTTTGCCCGCGGGCTGTGGCGGTGCAGCGCGTGCGCCACTAACTCTTTACCGGTACCGGATTCGCCGTTGATCAGGACGCTGATCGAGGAGCGTGAGAGGCGGCCGATAATGCGAAAGACATCCTGCATGGCCGGCGCTTCACCGATGATATCGGTCGTTGGCCCGCTGGCAGGTTGATTGCGCGGCTGCTGCTGCTCCTGATAGTGGCTGATAGCGCGCTCAACCAGCGCCACCGCTTCATCGATATCGAAGGGTTTAGGCAGGTAATCAAACGCACCCTGCTGGTAAGCACTGACGGCGGCATCCAGATCGGAATGGGCGGTCATGATGATCACCGGCAGCATTGGATGACGCTGTTTAATCTGTTTAAGCAGCGCCAGCCCGTCCATGCCGGGCATACGAATATCTGATAATAAAACGTCTGGGGTTTTGGTTGCGAGCGCATCCAGCACTTCATTGCCACTCTCAAACGTGACACAACTTAAACCGGCTCCAGTGAGCGCGCGTTCAAGCACCCAGCGGATGGAGCTATCGTCATCGACGATCCAAACTATCCCTCGTTGCATAGAAACCTCACTGGCGAATAGGCAGATAAACTGAGAACTCAGTGTGTCCGGGCCAACTGTTGAAATCTATCTTCCCGGAATGCTGGTCTATCAGGCTGCGGGCGATCGACAGCCCCAGCCCGGTGCCGCCTTCGCGGCCGCTGACCATCGGGTAAAACAGGGTATCCTGCAGCTGGGCCGGAATGCCCGGGCCGTCATCTTCAATATCGATGCGCGCCACCAGGCGGTATCGTGTACCGTGCAGCGTCAGTTGAAACGCCGTGCGGGTACGTAGCGTAATGGTTCCCCCTCCGTCACCCAGCGCCTGTAGCGCATTGCGGACGACGTTAAGCAAAACCTGTTCGATCTGGTCGGGGTCGTGCGGCAGCTCCGGCAGGCTGGGATCGTAATCCCGTACCAGAGAAACGTTATCGGGCAGTTCCATTGAAACCAGATTCACCACGCGTTCAGCAACCTGATGGATGCTCTGAGTCACGTGCATACCCGGCTGCTGCGGGCCCAAAAGACGATCAACCAGATTGCGCAGGCGGTCAGCCTGTTCAATGATGACTTTGGTGTATTCGGTTAAACCCGGGTCAGGGAGCGCTTTGGCCAGCAGCTGTGCTGCGCCGCGTAATCCTCCCAGCGGATTTTTAATCTCATGCGCCAGACCACGGACCAGGTCGCGGGCAGCAACCTGCTGCGCGTGCTGCAGCTGCTCCTGGCTCAGACGACGCTGATTATCCATCGGCGCCATTTCCATCAGAATCAGGCCATCCGGCAGGCGCTGTGCGGTCAGCGACATAATGTGGGCGCGACTGTCGACCACCAGGGTCACTTCGCTGTCGGTAAAGCCCTGACCTGCATCCAGGTTCTCGAGCATGACTTCAATATTCAGAGAGAAATAACCAATCAGTTCCGGTAACGGTGTACCAAAAAGCTTGCGGGAACTTTGCGCCAGCAACTGCTGTGCTGCGGGATTGGCATAATGAATCACCAGCTCGCTATCAACTAACAGAATGCTGTTGATCAGTGAATTGAGAATCTGCCCAGCATCGGGCAGAGCGCCAGTTGCCATAAAGCGTTCTCCTGAGTCATTCGTGCGCACTAATTTAGTGCATTATAGTCTTTTAACCCGGAAATCATCTTGTTAAACGATGAATTTGTGGAGAAAAAAGCCCATCCTAAGATGGGCTGAAAGTTTCCACGGCAACAAAATCCCAGGCGTTTATCGTGCTGGAGCATGGCGGGTTCCTTAATCTCACCCACAGGGCGATGCCATGCGGGTTCGGTCTTGGTTGCCGCCTCTCAGCGACAGGATATTCGCCGGGCTACTACTAATTAAACGCTGTAGTACAGTTCGAACTCAACTGGGTGCGGAGTCATACGCACGCGATCCATCTCTTCCTGACGCAGGGCGATGTAAGCATCGATAGCATCTTCGGTGAACACGCCACCACGGGTCAGGAACTCGCGGTCTTCGTTCAGTGCAGCCAGCGCTTCGTCCAGAGAACCGGCCACTTTTGGAATCTCAGCTTCTTCTTCCGGCGGCAGGTCGTACAGGTTTTTGTCCATTGCATCGCCAGGGTGGATCTTGTTGATGATGCCGTCCAGGCCAGCCATCAGCAGTGCAGCGAAGCACAGGTACGGGTTAGCCGCTGGATCCGGGAAGCGCGCTTCGATACGACGTGCTTTCGGGCTGGTAACCACTGGAATACGGATAGAAGCAGAACGGTTACGGGCAGAGTAAGCCAGCATAACTGGCGCTTCATAGCCTGGGACCAGACGCTTGTAGGAGTTGGTAGTTGGGTTCGCCAGGGCGTTGATCGCTTTAGCGTGCTTGATAACACCACCGATGTAGAACAGCGCCATTTCAGACAGGCCGCCGTATTTGTCGCCGGCGAACAGGTTGGTGCCGCCTTTAGACAGGGACATGTGGCAGTGCATACCGGAACCGTTATCACCAAACATTGGCTTAGGCATAAAGGTAGCGGTTTTGCCGTAAGCGTGAGCCACGTTGTGAACAACGTATTTGTAGATCTGAATTTCGTCCGCTTTTTTGGTCATGGTGTTGAAGCGGGTTGCCACTTCGTTCTGACCAGCGGTAGCCACTTCGTGGTGGTGCGCTTCAACGACCAGGCCCATCTGCTCCATGGTCAGACACATGGCAGAACGGATGTCCTGTGAAGAGTCGACCGGTGGCACCGGGAAGTAGCCGCCTTTCAGACCTGGACGGTGGCCTTTGTTGCCGCCTTCGTATTCTTTACCGGTGTTCCAGCAGGCTTCGATATCATCGATCGCTACGTGAGAACCGGAAGTGCTGCTGCCGAAACGAATGTCGTCGAACAGGAAGAACTCAGGTTCTGGTCCGAACAGCACGGTATCCGCGATGCCGGAAGAGCGCAGGAAGTCTTCTGCACGCTTAGCGATGGAACGCGGGTCACGGTCGTAGCCCTGCAGAGTGCCTGGCTCGAGGATGTCACAACGGATGATCAGGGTAGAGTCGGCGAAGAACGGATCGATCATCGCTGTAGTCGCGTCTGGCATCAGAACCATGTCGGATTCGTTGATGCCTTTCCAGCCACCAATCGAGGAACCGTCAAACATTTTGCCTTCTTCGAAGAAGTCAGCGTTAACCTGATGAGCGGGAATGGTCACGTGCTGCTCTTTACCTTTAGTGTCGGTAAAACGCAGGTCAACAAATTTGACTTCGTGTTCGTTCATCATCGACAGAACGTGTTCAGCGGACATACTTAACTCTCCTGGATTTTGTCATTGTCGTCGTGGTTAGAGAACTTTATGGTCGCGCTTTGCGTTAGCCGCGCTGACTCCTGAAATTAAAGTGCTCTGACAAGCTATCAACCGTTGTGGAAACTGGCATTTTTCGCTTACAGATACTAAGCGAAATCTATGCCAACTTTTTTATTCGGTGCAAAAAGCGCTATGATGCGCCCTCTCGGAAGACGAGGAATGCACCACGATGGAAAAGATGCACTATTTTAGTGCCATTGTATGATAACTGGGCACTGTTTTGGTGCAATCTTTCCGTGCAGTGCAATCTTTGCACTGTAAATGGTTCTAAATGCAATCCGAACAGTTATATTTCTATGAAATATGTGATCCTGTTCAGTCCTTCGATTAATCCGTGTACAATAGCGCGCTATTTCTAATGCCTGAGGCAAAGCTGTGATCGAAAATTTGCGTAACATCGCCATTATTGCCCACGTTGACCATGGTAAAACTACCCTGGTTGATAAGTTGCTGCAGCAGTCCGGGACCTTCGATGCCCGTACCGAAGCAACTGAACGCGTAATGGACTCCAACGATTTGGAGAAAGAGCGTGGGATTACCATCCTCGCAAAAAACACCGCCATTAAATGGAACGACTACCGCATCAACATCGTGGATACCCCAGGACACGCCGACTTCGGCGGTGAGGTTGAGCGTGTGATGTCAATGGTTGACTCGGTGCTGCTGGTTGTGGATGCAATGGATGGCCCTATGCCGCAAACCCGCTTCGTGACCAAGAAAGCGTTTGCTAATGGTCTGAAGCCGATTGTAGTTATCAACAAAGTTGACCGTCCTGGTGCGCGTCCTGACTGGGTTGTGGATCAGGTGTTTGACCTGTTCGTAAACCTGGACGCAACCGACGAGCAGCTGGACTTCCCGATTATCTACGCTTCGGCGTTGAACGGTATTGCGGGTCTGGATCACAGCGATATGGCGGAAGATATGACTCCGCTGTACGAAGCGATCGTGAAACACGTATCTCCACCACAGGTTGAGCTGGAAGCGCCACTGCAGATGCAAATCTCGCAGCTGGACTACAACAACTACCTGGGTGTAATCGGTATTGGTCGTATCAAGCGTGGTAAGGTTCGCCCTAACCAGCAGATCACTGTGATCGATAGCGAAGGTAAAACTCGCAACGCGAAAGTCGGTAAAGTTCTGACCCACATGGGCCTGGAGCGTATCGAAGCGACTGAAGCGGAAGCGGGCGACATCATCGCCATCACCGGTCTGGGTGAGCTGAACATCTCTGACACCATCTGCGATCCGCAGAACGTGGAAGCGCTGCCGGCCCTGAGCGTTGATGAACCAACCGTAACCATGTTCTTCTGCGTTAACACCTCTCCGTTCTGCGGTAAAGAAGGTAAGTATGTGACTTCTCGTCAGATCCTTGACCGTCTGAACAAAGAGCTGGTGCATAACGTGGCGCTGCGCGTTGAAGAAACGCCGGACGCCGATGCGTTCCGTGTTTCTGGTCGTGGTGAGCTGCACCTGTCAGTTCTGATCGAAAACATGCGTCGTGAAGGTTTCGAACTGGCGGTATCCCGTCCGAAAGTAATCTTCCGTGAATTCGAAGGCCGTAAGCAAGAGCCATTCGAAAACGTGACCCTCGACATCGAAGAGCAGCACCAGGGCTCCGTGATGCAGGCGATGGGTGAGCGTAAAGGCGACATGAAAAACATGGATCCGGATGGTAAAGGCCGCGTGCGTCTTGACTACGAGATCCCAAGCCGTGGTCTGATCGGTTTCCGTAACGAATTCATGACCATGACTTCCGGTACCGGCCTGCTGTACTCCACCTTCAGCCATTACGACGACATTCGTCCGGGCGAAGTGGGCCAGCGCCAGAACGGCGTACTGATCTCTAACGGCCAGGGTAAAGCGGTAGCCTTCGCCCTGTTCAGCCTGCAGGATCGCGGTAAGCTGTTCCTGGGTCACGGTGCAGAAGTGTATGAAGGCCAGATCATCGGTATTCACTCACGTTCTAACGATCTGACCGTGAACTGCCTGACCGGTAAAAAACTGACTAACATGCGTGCTTCCGGTACTGACGAAGCCACCACTCTGGTTCCACCACAGAAAATGACTCTGGAGCAGGCTCTGGAATTCATCGATGATGACGAACTGGTAGAAGTGACTCCGCAGTCGGTACGTATTCGTAAACGTCACCTGACTGAGAACGATCGCAAACGCGCAAACCGCGGACCGAAAGAGTCTTAATACGTCGATTCAGTTAAGTAAAGGCCGGAGCAATCCGGCCTTTTTTTTGTCCACAGTTTCCTACCGTTACCTGTTCAGCCTCCGGTTTTACCGCTAGAGTAAATAACTCAGCGGAACAAAAGGAGAGGCTATGCTGTATATCTTTGATCTGGGTAACGTCATTGTAGATATTGATTTCAGGCGGGTTTTGGGTGCCTGGAGCGATCTCGGCCGCGTACCGCTGGCCACGCTGCAAAGCCGCTTTCATATGGGCGAGCCTTTTTTCCAGCACGAACGCGGTGAAATCAGCGACGAGCAGTTTGCGGCAAAAATGTGTGAGCAGCTGGATATTGCCCTCGGATTTGAGCAGTTCGCTGCCGGCTGGCAGGCCGTATTTGTCGGCGTACGCCCGGAAGTGATAGCCATCATGCACAGACTGCGGGAGCAGGGCGATCGCGTTGTCATCTTGTCTAACACCAACCGGCTGCACTGTGAATTCTGGCCGACCGAATATCCTGAAGTCAGAAACGCCGCTGATAAAATTTACCTTTCTCAGGAAATGGGACTGCGTAAGCCGGACCCTGAAATTTTCCAGCGCCTGCTGAACGAAGAAGAAGCCTCCGCCCAGGATGCGATTTTCCTTGATGATAATCTTGAAAACGTTGAGGCCGCGCGCGCATTGGGCATTCACAGTGTGCATGTGACCGATGCCAGCGTGGTGCCGGCCTTCTTTGCTGACCGTAAATAGACGTGCGCTTGCTTAACCACGCCCGGCACCGCCTGCATGCTTTTTGGCAGTATTTAAAACTGCTGTGGCGGCGTACGGATGAAGACGGTATGACCATGCTGGCAGGTCATCTCGCCTATGTGTCACTGCTGTCTCTGGTTCCGCTGGTGGCGGTCGTATTTTCACTGTTTGCTGCGTTTCCGATGTTTTCAGAGGTCAGTACGCAGATTAAGGATTTCGTCTTTAGCAACTTTGTTCCTGCTGCGGGGACAACCATCCAGAACTACCTTGAACAGTTCGTGGCTAATGTTAATAAAATGACGACGGTCGGCGTGGGTGGGCTAATCGTGACCGCGCTGCTGCTGATGTATTCCATTGATTCTGCGCTAAATACCATCTGGCGAAGTAAAAGGACGCGGCCGCTGATCTATTCCTTTGCTATCTACTGGATGATCCTGACTCTGGGGCCGCTGCTGGTGGGAGCAAGCCTGGCGATAAGCTCTTATTTGCTCTCCCTCCACTGGGCGACAGTCAGTGGTGTTTCCTGGGCGATAGACGTCATGCTGCGGGTTTTCCCCCTGCTGCTTTCCTGTCTTTCATTCTGGTTACTCTACAGCATCGTGCCCACCACTGAAGTTGCAGGACGCGATGCGCTTGTCGGGGCACTGATTGCGGGCGTACTGTTTGAGCTGGGTAAAAAGTGTTTTGCCCTCTATGTTACGATGTTCCCCTCGTACCAGTTGATTTATGGGGTCCTGGCCGTGATACCCATTATTTTCCTGTGGGTTTACTGGACCTGGTGTATCGTACTGTTAGGCGCAGAAATCACGGCTTCGCTGGGTGACTACCGTCAGCTGAAACAAGAAGAACAAGAAAAAGAGAACGAGGAACTATGATTGCCTTAATTCAACGGGTGCTTGCTGCCAGCGTCGCGGTATCAGGCGAAACCATCGGGGAAATCGGACCAGGGCTGCTTGTACTGCTTGGTGTGGAAAAAGGGGACACTCCTGAGAGTGCGCGTAAGTTGTCCAGTAAAGTGCTCGGCTACCGTATTTTCGGCGACGAGAACGATAAAATGAACCTGAACGTGCAGCAGGCAAAGGGCAGCGTACTGGTGGTTTCACAGTTTACGCTGGCGGCCGATACGCAAAAGGGTCTGCGCCCCAGCTTTTCAGGGGGTGCCGAGCCAGCGGAGGCTGAAAAACTTTATGAGTATTTCACCTCCTGCTGCCGTGAACAGGGGATAACGACGGAAACCGGGAAATTCGCCGCTGATATGCAGGTGTCTCTGGTGAATGATGGTCCGGTAACCTTCTGGTTGCAGGTTTGACGCCGCTGGCCGAACGGCAAAGGAACAGCCTGGCAAGCGCAGACAGAGAGAATCATTTTATGTATCACCTCCGGGTGCCAGAAACCGCTGAAGAGTTAGATACCTACTATCAGTTCCGCTGGGAGATGCTGCGTAAACCGCTGCATCAGCCAATGGGATCGGAGCGCGACGCCTGGGATGCCCTGGCGCATCACCAGATGGTGGTAGATGAGCAGGGGCAGCCGGTTGCCGTCGGCAGGCTGTACATCAATGCGGATAACGAAGCGGCGATTCGCTTTCTTGCGGTCCACCCTTCTGTGCAGGGAAAGGGACTGGGAACGCTGGTGGCAATGACGCTGGAATCCGTTGCCAGGCAGGAAGGCGTTAAGCGGGTGGTGTGTAGCGCCCGTGAAGATGCCGTCGATTTCTTCTCCAAGCTTGGCTATCTCAATCAAGGCGAGATCACCGCGCCGCAAACCACGCCGGTGCGCCACTTTTTAATGATTAAACCGGTCGTCACGCTCGACGATATTCTGCACCGCGCAGACTGGTGCGGCCAGCTGCAGCAGGCGTGGTATGAACATATCCCTCTGAGCGAAAAGATGGGCGTGCGCATCCTGCAGTATACCGGGCAGAAATTTATCACCACCATGCCTGAGACCGGTAATCAGAACCCTCATCATACGTTGTTTGCCGGCAGTCTGTTCTCTCTCGCCACGCTGACCGGTTGGGGGCTCATCTGGCTGCTGCTGCGTGAGCGTCATCTGGGAGGGACTATCATCCTGGCTGATGCCCATATTCGCTATAGCAAACCCATCAGCGGCAAACCCGGCGCGATTGCTGATTTGGGATCGCTCAGCGGTGATTTGGATCGCCTTGCCCGCGGCCGTAAAGCGCGAGTGCAGCTGGAAGTTGAGCTGTTTGGTAATGATGAATCGGGCGCGGTATTTGAGGGTGTCTACATCGTTTTACCTGCCGATCCGGAGGGACCGCTGGAATCAGGAGGTTCAGGGCAGTCGTTATACTGACCTGAATGACGAGTCAAAGTATGAGCCGACCAACCTGGTCGGTTTTTTTTATAGTGAATTATTCTGCATGAAAATAACATTCTCTCTTTAGGTATAATACGATTGATTTTTTTTGCATTTAGCTAAATATATTTTTATTTATAATAAAAGTTAGCTATAACTATATGTTTTTTATAATTTATCACATACTATTCTTGTTTTTATTTTATGTTTTATCTGTTTTTTATGGGGTCGTATTTTATATTCAACCTGGTTATTTGATGTGTATTATTGTTTTTTTGTGCTTTTTTATTGCTTTCATTATTTTTTTTCTTTGTTTTTAATTCCGTTTTATAACGGTGTTTTATATCGCATTTGTTATTATCAAATAAATTCAATTCTATTTAACCCCTTTGCTTGGTAAATTGAATAAAGCATAGCAAATGAAATGCGATGTTGTTTTTTAATCCCATATCAAGGATGTAATTAAATGAAATTGAACAAAATTCTGATCTCAATGGGCATGGCCTTAGCATGTGTATCCACAGCATCACTTGCAGCTTATTCGGGCAATCCGACAGACGGTCAAATTAACTTTAAAGGATCGCTAGTTAATTCAGCCTGTGGTCTGGCGGCTACCTCCAGCCCGGTTGAAGTCGATTTTGCAGAGATTCCAACTTCTGCGCTGAAGAATGGTGCAAGGGCCGGTAACATTAAGAAAGATATCGAGCTGCAGGATTGCGATCTTACTGTCGCTCAGCACGCTACTGTTACCTATACTCCTAATACTGAAAATACCAGTGATTCCTCATTGGCGGCGATGCTTTCAGGTACAGCAAAAGGTGCAGGTATTGGCTTGACCGATAACGGCAATAAAGATGTTGTATGGGGACAGGCTTCTGCGCCAGTTAATCTGAACAGTGGAAAATCAGTCATTCCATTTATGGCGTATGTGAAGGCAGATGGCTCATCTGCCGGCGTCACCCCGGGTGATTTTAACTCACAAATCAGCTTCCGCATCGATTATCAATAATACTGTAGTGGTTAACGCAGGGTTTTTCTCTGCGTTAACCGCCTTTATTCGGCCAGCAACAGGCAGAGGAAAGATGAGTTTGCGCAAATGGATTTGCTTTGCCCTGTTATATAGCTTTATCACCATTACGCCAGCGGCATCTACACCGGACAGTACCCCGGGTGAAATGAGGTTGAATGGCGAAATTATTGAGGCCGCGTGTGAGATAGAATTTCAGGATCGCGAACAATGGATTGAATTTGGTCAGATTACCGCACATGAAATTTTGAGCCGCTCAGGAAACAACCTGACGCACGCTTTCCATATACGCCTGACGGACTGTTCGCTACAGAGCCAAATCTACCCTGGTCTTTACTATCGCAGTGCGAAAATAACCTTCAATAGTGATAAGGTCAGAGAAGGAAATGAACTTATTGGTATTACAGGAGACGCGAAAGGATTCGGTATTCGCCTGAGCGACGCTAATGGAAAAAGAGTGAGGCTGGGGGTACCCACGTCTGATTTTCCGTTAAACGACGGCGTTAACACGCTTAACTTTAAGGCCACTATAGTGCCTTTAAGCAGTAATATTCTGTCGGGTGAGTTTTACGCCACTGTTAGATTCTTTATGGATTATTTTTAATAAAAGTCTCAACTGAAATGAATTGAGTGAGGCAAGGATGACTCCTTTAATAATTCCGTGCATATCTTTTGTTGTTTGAAGTATGTGGGGTTGGGAAGATAATTTAATGTTATTTTTTATTAACAGCAGATACAAATTATCCATAGCGAATCTGATATTGTGCTTAATTGTTCACTCTTCCATGGCAATCGGTGATTCAGTTGAATTCAGCGTGGATGCGCTGGAAGCATCCGATCGTGGAAACGTTGACCTTTCCCGTTTTGCCGAGAAAAACTACGTTGCACCCGCAAGGTATCTCCTGGATATAAAGATTAACGGTCGATTTTATAAACAGGATAAAGTGACCTACATTGTCTCTCCTGATGATAAAAACAAAACCCTCGCGTGCCTGACACCGAATATGGTTGAAGCGCTGGCTCTGAAAGAGAAGGCGTTAAAACTGGTGAGAAAAATAGATGATAATTGTTTAGATATTACAACCATACCCAGTGCAAACATTGCTAACCAGGACGGTGCGCTGGATATCACTATTCCACAGGCATGGATGAAATATTCCGATCCTGACTGGGTGCCGCCAGAGCGCTGGGATAACGGTGTACCTGGTCTGCTGCTGGATTACAGTATCAGCGGGCAAACTACCCGCCGCGTAAAGAATGGATCGGGTTCAACCACCAGCTTCTCTGCTTACGGTCAGACGGGGGTGAATCTTGGTGCGTGGCGCCTGCGTGCGCAGTATCAGGGCGATTATTCCGGCAGTGAGCATGAGCATAATTTCGAATTTAACCAGATTTATGCTTACCGCCCTCTGCCCATGCAGGCGGCAAAAATAACCCTTGGGGAAATTTATTCTAATTCAAAAGTGTTTGATACCGTGCGCTTTACCGGCATCAATCTTGCCAGCGATGAACGTATGCTGCCTCCGAACCTGCAGGGCTATGCTCCACAGGTTCGTGGTATTGCCAAAAGTAATGCAAAGGTGACGGTCAGCCAGAGCGGGCGCACTATTTATGAAACAACGGTCCCCGCCGGGCCATTTAATATCCAGGATTTGAACTCTTCCGTCCGGGGTGAACTGGATGTCAAGGTTGAAGAACAGGATGGTTCTGTAACAACATTCAAAGTTAATACGGCAAATATCCCGTACCTGACGCGCCCCGGTTACATACGGTATAACACCTCTGTTGGCCGTCCTTCACAGTATGACCATAAAATTCAGGGCCCTGCTTTTTATACCGGCGATTTCTCATGGGGATTAAATAATTCATGGTCGGTATACGGAGGGGTCTTACTCTCCGGGAGCCATTATAACGCCTGGTCAACGGGTATTGGGCGCGATCTCGATGTTCTTGGCGCCGTTTCCGCCGATGTCACACAGTCGATCAGCAAATTACCGGGTGAGAATTCACAAACCGGTATGTCATTTAAGCTTAGCTACGCGAAAACCTTCGATGAATACAACAGTACGATTACGTTTGCAGGGTATCGATTCTCGCAGAAAAAATACAGAACCCAGTCCCAGTACCTGGACGATCGCTACAGCGATTATGAAAACTGGGGTCGTGATAAAGAGATGTATACCATCACGGGTAATAAAACATTCTGGGCTGACGATCCGGATAAGATGACCACGGTCTTTCTGACCTATACCCATCAGAATTACTGGGATAAAGAGAGCCAGGATCGCTACGGTCTGTCTGCATCCCGGACATTCAGCATCGCCGGAATGCGCGGCATCACGACTAACCTGTCGCTATTCCGTTCGAGCTACCAGGGGCGCAAGGATGACAGCCTGTCCTTTTCGATTTCTATGCCGATCGGTGACAGTCGTTGGGCGGGATACGACCTGCAGATGCAGGGACGAAGAAATACGCAGATGGCTTCCTATAGCGATAACACTGACTACAACAACTTATGGCGTGTTCGGGCGGGTGCCGATCAGGGTGGTAAAGCCAGCGTAGATGGCTATTACCAGCATCGTGCGGCAATGGCACAGCTTGATACGAATATTAGCTACCAGCAGGATAATTATATCTCTGTAGGGGGAACGGCTCGCGGCGGTATCACTGCGACCCGCTATGGCGCAGCGATACATAATAGTTCGGCGACGCAGGATACGGCACGCATCATGGTAGACACCGGTAGCGTGACGGGCATTCCCCTTAACAATAAGCAGACACGAACAAACCTGTTCGGGATTGGTGTCGTGCCTGACGTTGCGAGTTACAACAGCTTTGACACCCGCATAGATGTTGATGCGCTGGGAGAGGATGTTGAAGTTTCGCATGCCATTGCAACAGCAACCTTTACCGAAGGCGCTATTGGCTATGAGAAATTCTCCATGGCCCAGGGGGAAAGGATAATGGCGCAGTTACGTTTGCACAATGGCGAATCACCGCCGTTTGGTGCTGAGGTGCTGAATGATGATGGTGTTAGCGTCGCGATGATCATGGACGGCGGTATTGCTTACTTATCTGGTATTAAACCGGGAGAGAAACTCTCCGCCGTCTGGGAAGGAAAGAAACAATGCACGCTTCATATCCCGGAAAAGCTGACGCAAAAGCAGGCGCAAATTTTATTACCATGCCAATAGAATCGTAACAGGAACACGCGCACGACCTAACAGGATTACTACTATGCGAAAAAATATTTCATCCCTCAATATAGCAACATTAATGGCAGGCTTGTTTGTGAGCATGGGGCCGGCTCATGCCGGTATTTCTCTGGATCGTACCAGGATGATCCTCACAGGGAAAAGTATTTCTACCAGTGCGAACCTGACAAATACCAGCCCTGACGTTCCCTTTCTGGCACAATCATGGATTGAAGATGACAAGGGAAATAAAATTACCTCACCGCTTTTGGTATTGCCTGCCCTGCAGCGCATTGATGGTGGGCAGAAAGGTGTGGTCAGAGTGACTAAAACCAATGGCATTGATGCGCTTCCTCAGGATCGCGAATCTATTTTTTATCTCAACGTCAGGGAAATACCACCAAAGCCTAAAAAAGCCAACGTGCTACAGTTATCGATGCAGTCGAGGATAAAGTTGTTTTATCGACCGACGGCAATCATCCCGGATAAGAAAAGCGAAGTTTGGCAAAGTAAATTAGCCTTTAAGAAAGAAGGGAATAAGTTTGTTGCGGATAATCCCACGCCGTATTTTATTACCGTAATTGGACTGGCCAGAGGAGCCTTTACCAAAGGAGGTGAGCGTATTACAACATTTCCTGGCATCATGGTGCCGCCTAAGTCGACATTAGATATTCCTGTCACAAATGTTAATGTGAATGAGTTTTCTATGATGTATGTAAATGACTATGGGGGACATCCTGAAATACGATACCGCTGTGAGGGGACCATTTGCCATTCGCTGCCTGATGACCAGGTAAAAAAATAGCCTGGATCGCTGTTTTTCCGCGTACAAAGAGGGATGTTTTAATGATTACCCGAGCGCTAATATTTTCAGCAATCATGTTCAGCAGCGGCGTCTACGCCACCTACTCCCCCGTGCATCGGGATTTACATGACGTTGAGGGTGAAAATGGTGTGGTTCATTTTCATGGATCCGTTTTGACTTCTGCCTGCATCCTGGCCAGCGACTCTCAGGAACAGGATATCGATATGGGAGAGGTCAGTGCCCGGTTATTTCACCAGGCCGGGGATCGTTCTCAGCGGGTGATTTTTGCGATCAGAATGAAGGATTGTCTGGCTGGTGCACACGGATTCGTTGACGATGTTCCCGGCCAGATGACCGGAACAAATGTCCGAACCTATATCTCCGATGAACGGGTTATTTCGCTCACTTTTGCTGGCGAACCTGACGTGGCTAACCCCGATTTGCTGATGGTCAGAGGAGGGGTACGCGGTCTTGGGCTTCGCCTTATGGACAGCAAAGGCAATGTCCTTCCTCTGAATCAGACCCAGCGGCCTTACCTGTTGACACCGGGAGACAATACGCTGTCATTTATGGCATCTCTGGAGTCAACGCAGAGATATGTCGGTGCAGGAAGTTACTATGGAATGGTTCGTCTGATGATGGAGTATTTATGATGAACAGGCCTGCCAGACATAAAATATTCCGACGCGCAGTGCGGTATGGATTATTATCGACTTTGTTAATGTCTTTCTCCGCATTGGCTTATGATGAGGGCGAGATTACACCAGAAATACCCGGTGGGTTTAAATATAATGTTGCTATTTCAGAAATGGATTTGAGTTCGAGCGAAGTCGGTACGGAAGTCAGGAGAAACTGGGATATGGGCGGCAGGTATACCGTTGATATACACTGTAGCCAACCCATGAATGATCTTCCACGCTATTATACGGCCACGACGACGATGATGCCTTCATTAACGTCTGGGTACCTTTCCCTGAACGAATACATCGATGTCAAGGTCGAAGTATTCATGATAAGCGGTAACAATTCACAGGGTGATTTTGTAACGGTTCCTTTTACAGGAAGGCCTAATAATGTATCTGAATCCTGCGTCCCGCCCTCTTCTCATGTTATCAGGGATACCAAGTCTGGCTCAGAAGGTAGACTCAGTTTTGTAATTAAAAAGCAGTTAATAAACGGCTTGAATCTGGAAGGAACTGAGTTAGTCAGGCTTTATGGCCGCCTGGGTTATGCGCCCGTGACTCTTTTCCCTTTGGCGACAATTACGATTACCTCCGGCATTATTACCGTCCCGGATAAATGCATCGTCAATCAGGGTGAGCCTATTGTTATTCCCTTTGATGATATTCCAGGGTCCGGGGTAGATGCGAATAACACCAAATATCGCAAAGATGTTCCTATTCGCGTTAAGTGCGAAGGTGGGAGTTTTTCTACCGGAAATCTTAATATTAAAATGGGTATTCAACCGGCCGGTTCAGGATTAGCCAGCTTTAACCCTGATTATCTGGGTACCACGGGGGCAGGTCTCGATCGCAGTAACCTGGGAGTGGCGTTATGGGATAAGTCAGGAACCCCTGTTTTACCAAACCATTTTTACAACATTGACCAGTTCGACAACAATCAGGGTAAATGGAACCTCACCGCGTCACCCGTTATAAAAAAGGGCGCTGAAGTCCCTGAAGGCGATTATGAATCTAATGCCAGCGTTGTTGCAGAATTTCAGTAGGGAAGCATGAAATGATGAGGCTATGCCGTTGGTTAATCCTGTTACTACCCGCTGTCGCAATCGGGCAGGCTATCGCTGCCACGACAACCTACGGTGGCTTAATCGGAGGGGCGCTTAAATTTACGGGAACAGTGGTGGCTCTACCCTGTGCCATCGCGCCGGGAGATGAGCAGTTGGCGGTTGATTTTAAACAAATCGCGTTAAAGGATCTGATTAATGATAGAAAAACAAAGCCGATCCCTTTCGCCCTTCATCTGATTAACTGCAACTCGATTGTGTATAAATCGGTGACCATTACCTTTTCGGGTACTGAAAGTGTCCAGTTACCGAATCATTTAGTCATTACCCCTGATGAGGCCGGGGATATGTCTGCCGTTGCGGTAGGCCTCCAGATGAAGAACGGCAGCCCAATAACGCTGAACAAGAGTACGCCGGCAATTGAGCTCTCTCAGAGCAGTATGACCCTCGATTTTTCTGCTTTTGTGGAAGGCGATACTGAGCAGTTGAAATCAGGGAAGGTCGCATTCGGGCCGTTTACCTCCGTAGCGCAATACATTTTAAATTATCAGTAAGTAGAAAAGGCTTCGTTGTATGTTAAATCCCCTCTCTTTACCCGGGCGTAAGGGGTTATGGCCGGGAAGATATTGCGCGTTACGAAACACTCTGTACTTCCTGGTTTTCCTTTTTTTTGGGGCTGCACTGCACTGGTACCAGCCGAACATGGGGGGGAGCGGCCTGGCAATACCCGTTAATATGATGGCGTGGATGACGGTTTGCGTCTTTATGGTCTTGCTTTCAGTATGGCCGCTAGCCCCCTATTCTTTGCGTTTCAGCACGGCATCCCTCTGGTTTGGCTGTGGGTTAGCGATCCTGGTGCTGCTCTCCTTGTGTACAAAACCGATCTGGCGAGAAAACGCCGCGCTGACAACCATGGCCATGGTCGGCAGCATATTCTTTTATCTGGCGCTGCTTCAGCTCAGGATCCGGCGCGTTGACACCTGTTGGCTGGTAACGGCAATCGTTCTGGGGACTTTTTTGGAATGTTTACTGTGCCTTGTACAGTACTTCCATTTGCCTGCCGCGCAGTGGTGGGAATTTTCAACGCTTCGATCGGCCAGACCTTACGGTATTTTTCAGCAGATCAACGTACTGGCAAGTTTCGTGGCGACAGGCGTATCGGCCTTATTGTTTCTGGCATTCTCTTCTCCCTACCGAACCTTACTTTCACAGGGTCGGTTTGCCTTTTGGCATCGTGCAGGTTGTTTCTTCCTGTTTGCACTATTTGGTCTGGTTCTTCAGCTCTGTCAGTCTCAGATCGGCTACCTCGCTACCGCAATCGTCATCATCTGCTTTTGCTGCTGGTTTCACCAACAGACACCCAGGCTGCTATGGATTATCGCTGCCATCCTCTCGGGAATAGTGCTTGGTAAGCTCATGCAGCTCCAGATGATGACCCCGGATATCAATCATCTACAAAGTACGCATATTCGCTGGGTGTATATTATCGACAGCCTGCGCATGTTTATTGAAAAACCGCTGCTGGGCTGGGGGGTAGGAGGATTCGAATACAGTTTCCTGCATCGTTTTGGCGGGGCCGAGACCTTTGTGTCACAGGGCGCGGCCGTTCATCCTCATAATGAAATTCTGCTGTGGCTGGTTGAAGGCGGGAGCCTGGCTCTGCTGGCTATGGCCGCAATTATTTATGGTGGCGCCGTTATTGTTCGGGGAGCCTACCGACGTAAAAGGCTGCCTCTGCTGGCGATAGCCTTTCCGGTCCTGTTACATATGATGACCGAATACCCCATTTACCAGTCTGCTTCCCACTGGTTAATGCTCTTAATCCTGCTGCGCTGTGTCGATAATCCCCGCCGTTATGTCAGGGTGTCGCCCGGCATCATATCCGGTGGGCGTATACTGGTCGGGGCAATCTCGGTGATATGCCTGATCCTGCTGGCGGGATCCTGGCAGCTTGAGGTCAGACTGACCCGGATTGAGCGTGAAGGGAGGCAGGCAGAGCTTTCAGCTCAGGCTCGTCCCTTAGGGGAACTATTGCTGAGCGATCGCTATCACTTTGACCAGCATATTGGCGATCTGCTGCATTTTAATCAGTCGGGTGATAACGCCTGGCTAATACACTTCGAACACTGGGCGAGCCGTTATTCCAATGTTCACCCTGATGCAAATATCTATGATTCAAGAATAAATATCGCCCGGCAGCTTAATGACACCGGGCAGCAGATTAAGCTACGGGATCAGGCACGCTGGCTGTTCCCTCACGATCCGCGTTTTACCAGCCAGTAGTCGCTATCAGTTAGCACTGCGGATTTCACCGTTAGTCATCCGCTGATTAACGGAGGCGTCAGCCGAGGTGGCGGAGAGCGTAGCATTAACCGTGGGCTTTAACGGTATATTCTGCTGCAGCAAAGCCTGACCGCTGAGACGCAGGCTGCCTTTTCCCTGTGCCAGCGCTGGCCATCCCCAGTTCTGCAACAGACTGAACGCCACCTGACGCCCATTCAGGCTAAAGGATGTGGCTCTGTCTGGCTGCTGGCTGATGCTGGCCTTGCCTTCCAGCATGCCATCACCGCTGAATGCGCTCATTTCCGTGATATTAATATTGCCGTCGTCTGCGGCAAGGGTGAGCGACGGATGACGCAAATCAACGCGATTGAAGGTGGCTTCAGCCGCGTTCAGGCTGATATTACCCGCCCAGATACCCCACTGATGGCTGCGGGCCAGCAGCAGATTGCTGCCGGTTCCTTCCAGCGACGTCATCTGGAAAGGGAATGCCGGATCGATATCGATAATCAGATTGCGATTGGCGCTGAATTTCTTTATTTCAACGCTATCCAGCCAGCCCGGCAGCATTTGCATCCAGCGATCGCGCCAGGTTGAGGGGAGGGTGTATTCCAGACCGGCAATAACCACTTCATCCAGACTCAGCTTTTTATCGCTGCGGTTCCAGTTACCCTGTGCACGGATCAGGCCGTTAACCCAGCGTGAGCTGAACTGCGAAAGCTCAACGCCCTGCGGAGAAAAGTCCAGGTTGGCTATCGGGTCATCCAGCTGCAGGCTGCCGTTAACAAAACTGCTGGCGTTCATCGCCAGCGATCCGCCATCGCTCTGCCAGTCACCGTGGATCAACGTCATATTTTTAAGGACTAAATCCAGATCGGTTACCGCCCAGTCGCGCCCTTCCAGCCGGGCATCGGTGACATCAACTCTGCCCAGTCGCACCTTAGGAAGGGACAGCAACGGCTGTAAAAAATCACTCAGCGTTTTATCACTTTGCAGACGAATGCTGTTCAGGCGCAGACTGGAAATCTGCCAGTTACCGGCCGCATCCCGGCGGGCATTCGCCGTTGCTGAACCGCGCGCGACATCCGCGCCCAGATTGCTAATCGTCCATTCCCGGCCCTTCACATTGCCTTCAATAAGCGCATTAGCCGCCGGTATGCCATTCAGCACCAGCGATCCGGCACTGATCTGAAAGCTTGTCTGATAATCCGGGCGTTCAGCCGCCTGGGGCTGCCAGGGAATAATGCCGCCATCCACCCGCTGGGCCTGTAATGACCAGCTATCCTGAGAGCGATTAAGCGCCATCTGACTCAGCTGGAGCCTGTCGGCCTGCAAAGAAACCGGTGGGCTGCCGTTATTCAGATTTAACGTTCCCTGGTTCAGCCGGATGCTGGAGAAATGAAGTGGGTTGCTGAATTGTTTGAGGCTCAGACCGAGGTCGACGCGTTTGGCGACCAGCGTTGCGGGCTGACCATCGCGGCCAAAGGCAACGTTATCCAGCAGGAGGTGGCTGGGATTTGAAAAGTCGTGCTCAATTTTAGTCATGGATAGCTGATAGGCGGTGTCATCGCTGATCTGGCGGCTAATCCATCCTGCACCCCACTGGGTTTGCAGCAGCACATAAAGGGCGACGATGGCCAGCAGCAGCACCAGCAGCAGCGTGAGCAGAACTTTTCCGAAAAACTTCATGGCAACCATCCCGTGGAAAATCGGTAATGGCTTGTTATGCCTGATTTATCGCCATTTCTCAACCGGGAAGGCAATGACAGGGCGGAAATTATCCGCCCTGTCGGCGTACGGCTATGACCGCTGCGGAATTATTTTTCCTGCGGGAACACCAGATTCAGAACAATAGCAGTGATCCCGCCCGCCGCGATGCCGGAAGAGAGCAGGGTTTTCAGCCAGTCAGGGGCGAACTGCAGGATCAGTGGCTGCTGGGAGACACCGAGGCCCACCGCCAGCGACAGGGCAATAATCATAATTGCGCGGCGGTTTAGCGGCTCGCGTGACACGATGCGCACGCCGGAAGCGGCGATCGTACCGAACATAACAATCGTTGCGCCACCGAGTACCGGTTCAGGGATATGCTGCACGAAACCACTCACGGCGGGGAACAGGCCCAGCACAATCAGCATCAGCGCCACAACAAAACCCACGTAGCGGCTGGCAACGCCGGTCAGCTGGATCACGCCGTTATTCTGCCCAAAGCAGGAGTTTGGAAAAGTATTAAACAGTGCGGATACGCAGGAGTTAAGGCCGTTGGCCAGTACGCCGCCCTTCAGCCGCTTCATATACAGCGGGCCACTGACGGGCTGCTCCGAAACGTCTGAGGTGGCGGTAATGTCGCCAATGGTTTCCAGAGAGGTCACCATAAATACCAGCATCAGCGGAATCAGCAGATTCCAGTCGATACCCAGTCCGTAATAGAACGGCATCGGGATCGCCACCAGTGAGGTATTCGTTGGCGTTGTATCGGCCGGCAGCATGCCCAGCGCCCACGCCAGCAGATAGCCAACGGCCATGGCGATGACCAGCGAGGCAACGCGCAGATAAGGATTACGCTGGCGATTCAGCAGAATAATGACCGCCAGAACGGCGCCGGCCAGCAGCAGATTTTTGGGTGCGCCGAAGGTATGGTCGTTCATTGCTGCATAACCGCCGCCGATGGAGGTCAGACCGACCTGAATCAGCGACAGGCCAATAATCATCACCACAATACCGGAAACCAGCGGAGTAATAACCCGACGAGCCAGATGCAGAACGCGGGACAGGGCCATTTCCGTGCAGGAGGCGAGCATCAGCGTACCGAACAGGGCGGCCATCATGGTCGGGACATCAGCCCCGCCGTTTTTCAGCGCCAGCCCGCCCATAATCAGCGGCGAGACAAAGTTAAAGCTGGTCCCCTGAATAGACAGCAGTCCGGACCCTACCGGTCCCCAGGTTTTGATCTGCAGAATGGATGCCACGCCTGACGCAAACAGGGACATGCTGATGATGTGCTGCGTATCCTGTGCGGGTAAGCCGAGCGCCTGACAAATCAGCATGGCTGGCGTGATAACCGCAACGAACATAGCCAGCAGGTGCTGACATGCGGCAAACAGCGTCTGAGGGAGCGGTGGGCGGTCTTCAAGACGGTAAATTAACTCACTTTTGCTCACCGAAGCAGGTTGGCGAGCAGCGGCATCATGGGCATCAACGGACATGTTCAGGGTTCCAGGGGTAATAAAGTGGCGATTTTAATCTTCTGTCGTTGAAAAGCAAACGTTTGCTGATGACAGAATTCGATGAGGGTGCCGGTGGGTCAAAGCCGGTATTTCACGCGTTGGTATAGCGTTCGGTTTCAGGAAGCCAGCGTTCAATCAAGGCCTGCGCCTGCTGGGGATAGTGCTGGTGAATATGGCGAGCGACACGCTGAACTTCCGGGATCATCGCGCCATCGCGCAGCAGGTCGGCGACCTTGAATTCGGCACTGCCAGTCTGACGTGTGCCCAGCAGTTCACCCGGGCCGCGGATTTCGAGATCGCACTGGGCAATAACAAAGCCGTCATTGCTGTCGCGCAGAACCTGCAGGCGTTTTTGTGCCGTTTTGCTGAGCGGGGCTTTATACAGCAAGACGCAGTGAGAGGCGACCGCGCCGCGCCCGACGCGCCCGCGCAGCTGGTGCAGCTGAGCCAGACCCAGACGTTCCGGGTTTTCAACAATCATCAGGCTGGCGTTGGGGACATCAACGCCAACCTCAATCACAGTCGTGGCGATCAGCAACTGAATTTCACCGGCCTTAAATGCCTGCATCACGGCCTGTTTCTCTGCCGGTTTCATCCGTCCATGCACCAGGCCAACCTGCAATTCCGGCAGCGCCAGCTTCAGCTCTTCCCAGGTCGCTTCCGCCGCCTGCGCTTCCAGCAGCTCAGACTCCTCAATCAGGGTACATACCCAGTACGCCTGCCGGCCTTCGGTACTGCAGGCGCTTTTAACACGAGCGATAATATCTGCCCGGCGCGTATCCGGGATGGCTACGGTGGTCACGGGGGTTCTGCCCGGCGGCAGTTCATCAATGGTTGAGGTGTCGAGATCGGCATAAGCGGTCATCGCCAGGGTGCGAGGAATGGGCGTGGCGGTCATAATCAGCTGATGCGGATGGAATCCCTGCTCTTCGCCTTTTTCCCACAGCGCCAGGCGCTGGTGGACGCCAAAGCGATGCTGTTCATCAATGATGACCAGCGCCAGGCCGTTAAACTGTACCTGCTCCTGAAATATCGCGTGCGTCCCGACAATCATCGACACCTGCCCGCTGGCAATCGCTTCCTGCTGGGCAAGACGAGCCTTACCTTTCTGTTTGCCAGCCAGCCAGCCAACCTCAATGCCCAGCGGAGCAAACCACTGGCGGAAGTTATTTGCATGCTGTTCAGCCAGCAGTTCAGTTGGCGCCATCAGCGCAACCTGTTTACCCCAGGCAATCACATTCAGTGCCGCCAGGGCCGCCACCAGCGTTTTACCGGAGCCAACATCACCCTGTACCAGGCGCATCATCGGATAATCTTTTGCGAGGTCCGCCTCTATCTCACGGCCAACGCGCTGTTGAGCGCCCGTAGGGCGAAACGGAAGCGCAGCCAGTAATTTATCGCTCAGCGCGTGGCGAGGCGCCATGGCAAGCGCGTGATAGCGCTGGGCTCCGGCGCGAACCGCCAGCATGCTGAGGTTGTGGGCCAGCAGCTCTTCCATTATCAACCGGCGCTGGGCAGGGTGCGTGCCGCTGTCGAGATCGGTCAGGGCGATGTCCGGCGGTGGACGGTGCAGCGTGCGTAGCGCTTCCGGTAGCCCAATCAGCCCCTGGCTCAGTTCCGGCGGCAGCAGTTCAGCGATGGCGCAGGTATCCAGCAGAGCCAGCGCCTGGTCGGTCAGGTTGCGCAGCGTAGCCTGACGAATACCCTCGGTGGTGGAGTAAACCGGCGTCAGCGTTTCCTGCAGCCCGGTGACACCCTGTTCTCCCTGAATCTTATATTCAGGATGAATGATTTCTGCCCCGCGCTGACCACGTTTGATTTCGCCATAGGCCGTCACGCGTCGCCCGACGGCAAGGCTGTTTTTCATCCCGGCATTAAAGTTGAAGAAGCGCAGCGTCAGCACGCCGGTGCCATCGCTAATCTGGCAGGTCAGCATGCGGCGGCGACCAAAGCTGATGTCGCAGTGCAGCACGTCACCTTCAACGGTGGCAAAGATGCCCGGTAGCAGATCGTTAATCGTATAGAGTTGGGTACGGTCTTCATAACGCATCGGGAGATGCAGCAGCAGATCCTGAACGGTAAGCAGGCCGATTTTAGCCAGCTTTGCTGCCTGACTGGCGCCCACGCCGGTGAGCGTGTTCAGCGGAATGGCATCCAGCAGGCGGCCCTGCATTATTTCATCGCCTTTGACTGCATGGTTGCCCACCACTCCGGGTCCGCTTCCACTTCGCCACGGTTGTTGATAATGGGGTAGGGCAAACCTTTCTGCTTCGCGACCCGCGCCAGGACCGGATAGCCGCCTTCAAACAGCAGACGCTGCTGCTCGGCGTAAGGCAGGGTGCTTTCATGGCGCCGGTACATGCCTGCATTCTGGCGCTGACGCTGAGCCTCGTACAGGATCAGTGCCGATGCCACGGAGACGTTCAGCGACTGCACCATACCAATCATTGGAATGATGATATCCTGGTCGGCAAGCTCCAGTGCTTCCTGGGTGATACCGGTTTTTTCCTGACCCATCAAAATACAGGTGGGGCGGGTATAATCGATTTCACGAAAATCGACGGCTTTATCCGACAGGTTGGTGGCCAGAATTTGCATATCCTGGCTTTTGAGATGCTGCACGGCTTCAGAAATGGTTCGGTGAGTTTTTACCTGTACCCAGCTGTTGCTACCGGCAGCAGATGACACCATGGTGCGCATACGGCTCCCGGGCCAGACGGCATGCACTTCATGCACGCCGACGGCATCGGCAGTTCGGATCACCGCAGAAACGTTATGGGGTTTATGAACCTGCTCCATACAGACCGTCAGATCGTGCTGGCGCGCGGCAAGCATCTCACGGATACGGGCATAACGTTGTGCATTCATGCGAAGAATAACTCCCTGAAAATGGTAATTCCGTCGCGGTACGATAAATCGACGATCGGGTGAAAGGCGACTAAAGCGGAGCCGTACTCCGCTTTAGTCCTTAGTTGCGGTTACGATGCACCTTGATGACATCCGGCATTACGCGGATTTTACGCATAATGTTAGCCAGATGAACGCGATCGCGTGCCGTCAGGCGGATAAAGGCGCTGTATACGCGGCCATCTTTCTCTTCGGTATTCAGGCTCTGAATATTAGAACCCGCGGTATTAATTGCCGCAGTCAGATTGGCCAGCGCACCCTGGTGGTTAAACATATCCACTTTGATTTCCGCAACAAACTCCTGCTCGGTGTCCTTGTCCCATTCGACGGCCATAAATTTCTCAGGCTCTTTCTGGTAGCCGCGGATATTGCGGCAGGATTCGTGGTGGACCACCAGACCTTTGCCCGGGCTTACGTGGGCTACAATCGGGTCACCGGGAATCGGACGACAGCATTTAGCGAAGGTAATCAGTACCCCGTCAGCACCTTTGATCGGCAGCTTGCTGCGAGAAGAGGATGACGTTGGCGTTTCAACCGGAGCGGCGTCGCTGTGCTGTAGATTTTTCGCCACGACCACGCTCATTGCGTTACCGAGGCCAATTTCCGCCAGCAGATCGTCAAGCGTCGCAAGCTTCATCCGTTCCAGCTCGTGCTGGACATTGGCTTCCGGTATTTCTGCCAGCTTGCGGCTGCCGCCGAGAGCATGGTTAAGCAGGCGTCGGCCAAGGCTGACGGAATCATCACGCTTCAGGTTTTTCAGCAGCTGGCGAATTTTGGCACGCGCTTTCGAGCTGACGACAAAGTTCAGCCATGCCGCATTCGGACGCGCGCCCGGCGCGGTAATAATTTCGACCGTTTGTCCGCTGGTCAGCGATTGAGACAGTGGGTAAGGCTGGCGATCGACGCGGGCCCCAACGCAGGCATGGCCGATATCCGTGTGCACCGCATAGGCGAAATCGACCGGCGTTGCGCCGGCGGGAAGCTCAACGATGCGGCCTTCCGGGGTGAAGACGTAAATCTCGTCCGGGAACAGGTCGGATTTAACGCTTTCAATAAATTCAAATGAACTACCGGCACTTTGCTGCAGTTCCAGCAGGCTTTGCAGCCAGCGCTGGGCGCGAATTTGTGCGGTGGTGCTGCTTTCGCCCTGTTCTTTATAAGCCCAGTGCGCCGCCACCCCCATTTCTGCCATCTGATCCATATCTTCGGTACGGATCTGCACTTCCACCGGCACGCCGTGCGGGCCGATCATCGAGGTATGCAGCGACTGATAGCCGTTAGCTTTGGGAATAGCGATGTAGTCTTTTACCCGCCCCGGACGTGGCTTATACAGGCTGTGCATCTGGCCCAGAACGCGGTAACAGGTATCCATATCGTGCACAATTACCCGAAAAGCGTAGATATCCATAATGGAATGGAAGCGCTGTTCTTTCAGGTGCATTTTGCAATAGATGGAGTAGAGGTGTTTCTCGCGACCGCTTACACGGCAGGGTATACCGGCCTCCTGCAGGCGACCGTCAATTTCAGAGAGGATCTTCTGAATCATCTCTTTACGGTTGCCGCGCGCGGCCTTCACCACTTCTTTGATCACCCGATAGCGATTAGGATACAGGGCTTCAAAGCCCAGCTCTTCCAGCTCGGTTTTCAAATGATGAATACCCAGACGGTGCGCCAGAGGACTGTAAATTTCCAGCGTTTCCAGCGCAATGCGCCGCCGCTTATCCGGACGTAAAGAACCCAGCGTGCGCATGTTATGCGTACGGTCGGCCAGCTTGATCAGAATGACGCGAATATCCTGTACCATCGCCATGATCATCTTGCGGAAGTTCTCCGCCTGCGCTTCTTTTTTGTCGCGGAATTTCAGCTTATCAAGTTTGGATACGCCTTCGACCAGCTCAGCAACGCTTTTGCCGAACAGCTGTTCCATATCCTGATAGGTAGCGGGGGTGTCTTCGATAACATCGTGAAGCAGCGCGGCCATGAGCGTTTCATGGTCGAGCTTCATCTCTGCCAGGATGCAGGCAACGGCGACAGGGTGAGTAATGTAGGGTTCACCGCTGGAGCGTGTCTGTCCCTCGTGAGCATCACGTGCGACAAGATAAGCTTGCTTGAGGCGCTTTATTTGCTCCTCAGGCAAGTATTTTTCAATCAGTTGATTGAGGCTTTCAAACAGATACAAGGCGAGCCTTCAGATCCGATTAACGACGACCTTCAGCGATAGCAGTAACAGCCTGAATTTCAGCGGCTTCCTGCTCTTGCTGTTCCTGACGATCGCGCACGTCAAGGATCTGATTAGTGATCAGACCCTCTTCGATTTCGCGCAGTGCGATAACGGTAGATTTATCGTTTTCTTCTGGAACCAGTGGATCTTTACCACCAACCTGCATCTGACGTGCGCGACGTGCTGCCACCAGAACCAGGTCAAAACGGTTACCAATTTTTTCTACTGCGTCCTGTACGGTTACGCGTGCCATAAGTGTGATACTCCACGGGTGAAGAAATGACTGGGCATCATACTGAGTTGTCCTCAGTCTGCCAATAGTTTGCTAATTAAAGCATCGTGGCGGGCTTTTTGACGGCCCATGCGCAGACGCTCGGCGCGAATGATGGTCTTCAGATCGGACAGCGCCAGATCGAAATCATCGTTCACGATTAAATAATCGTATTCAGCATAGTGGCTCATTTCTGCCACAGCCTGTTCCATACGCCTGGTTATCACCTCTTCGCTGTCCTGCCCGCGCCCACGAAGGCGACGATCAAGTTCATCTTTCGACGGTGGCAACACGAAAATGCTACGCGAGGCGGGCATTTTCTGGCGAATCTGCTTGGCGCCCTGCCAGTCGATATCAAGAAAAACATCAACGCCGGTAGCCAGAACTTGCTCAATCGCCTTGCGGGAGGTTCCGTAATAATTACCGAACACCTCGGCATGTTCCAGAAAGGCATCTTCGCTAATCATGGAACGAAACTCATCGTGGTTAACGAAGTAGTAATGTTCGCCGTGATTTTCACCCGGCCGCACGCCGCGAGTAGTATGCGAAATAGAGACCTGCGTGTCGTACAGCGGTTGCGTTTTTAACAGTGCCTGAATCAGACTGGATTTACCCGCGCCGCTGGGGGCGGAAACAATATATAGCGTGCCTTGAGCCATGATTATTCTTGATATGCCAATAAAGCGGAGTCTACTTCCTGCACAGTATACACATGTGCAGCCCTTCATGCAGCGTTTCGGCTGAGCAATGCGCCATTTTATCCGAAAACGGACAGCATCACGCAAAATACTGCTTTTAAACGCGCCGTTGCAGCAAAAGTCTCAGAGCCTGTTTCCATAATCCTGATTTGCCTCTCGTCAGTCCCATCCTGCTGCGCTTTACTCCAGTCTGTCAGTGGTTCAATTGGGAGAGGCAGGGATGCGATATCTGTTATTAGCGATCGGGCTATGGGGTGCATTTTCGCACGCGCAATGTCCTGTCTGGACGCCAGCGCGGCAGAGTGTGGAAATGGCTGCGCTGGAAAAACAGCTACGGCAGTGGGATGACGCCTATTATCGTCAGGGAGCGGGGCTGGTGACCGACGAGCGCTACGACGCTTTGCAGTCAAGGCTGCAAAACTGGCAGCGTTGCTTTCACCCTGACAGCGATTTACGCCAGCCTCAGCTATCCACGAACGGAAAAATTCTCCATCCCATCGCCCACGTAGGGGTGAAAAAGCTCAGGGATAAGCAGGACGTCGCTGACTGGATGGAGAACCGGCGTGATTTGTGGGTGCAACCGAAAATAGACGGTGTTGCCGTTACGCTGGTCTATCAGGATGGCCGGTTGCAGCAGGCGATTAGCCGCGGCGATGGCCTGCGTGGCGAAGACTGGACGGAAAAAGCCCGACGGATACCCGCCATACCGCAATCCATTCCATTTCGTGAGGGGCAGGCTGTGTTCCAGGGAGAACTTTACCTGATGATGAACGGTCACCGGCAGGCGCAGCACGGTGGTAAAAATGCCCGTTCAAAGGTTGCTGGAGCGCTGATGGCAAAACAGCATACCGATGTGCTGGGCAATCTTGGGTTATTTATCTGGGCCTGGCCGGATGGTCCGCCAACCCTGGCGCAGCGCCTTACAGGTATACGCGATGCTGGATTTACCGATATTAGTCCCTGGACCCGCCCAGTTCAGGATGCCGGTGCCGTTCAGAAGTGGCGTAAGCGCTGGTACGAAACGCCGTTACCTTTTGTGACCGACGGAGTCGTTGTTCACAGCGCTCCCGGATTGCAAGGGAGACAGTGGATGCCCGATCTCGGCAACTGGGCCGTAGCCTGGAAATATCCACCGCCACAGGTAAGCAGCGAGGTTAGGGAGGTGATATTCACCATCGGGCGCAGTGGGAAAATCAGCGTAGTGCTGGACCTTGAACCCGTGCAGCTGGATGACAAGCGTGTAAGCCGGGTAAGTATCGGTTCGCTGGATCGCTGGCGTGAAAAAGACATTGTCCCCGGCGATCAGGTGAGTATCAGCCTGGCGGGGCAGGGGATCCCGCGGCTGGATGAGGTGAGCTGGCGTGTAGCCGAGCGCCACTATCCGCATCCTCCCGATCGGCGGCAATACACGATGTTGAGCTGTTTCCAACCCGTTGAGGGCTGCAAAGCGCAATTTCTATCCCGCCTGGAGTGGCTTGGTGGCAAACAGGCACTCAACTTCACGGGGATTGGCCGCCGCAGCTGGCAGCGGTTGATACAGGCTGGCAGCCTGGACCATCTTTTCTCGTGGATGGCGCTGTCTGAAGAAAGGCTTCAGGCAGCTATCGGTGTTAACCGACATGTTGCCCATCTTTTCTGGCAGCAGTTTCAGTTGAGCCACCGACAGCCTTTTAAACGCTGGGTCAGGGCGCTCGGCGTTCCCATCCCGGAGTCTGCGTTGGGGACACTGACCGATGATAGCTGGGAACCGCTGCTTACCCGGACAACAGAGCAGTGGCAACAATTACCGGGAGTGGGAAAAAAGCTGGCACGCCAGATTAGTCTTTTCCTTAACCATCCTGATGTGCTGAAGTTAATAGCCGGGCTGAGGGAATCAGTGAACGGATCATCACCCTCAGTACCGGGGGGGATCAGTGGTCACCGTGTGGATAATTGAAAACGGGCAAACCCAGTTTGAAACGCAGCGCCAGTAAACGGGCAAGAAATCCGCAAACTAGCGTAATGATAACCACGGTTTCCATCGCCAGTGCGGTTTTTAACAGCAGGATGTAGACCCAGCCCGATGCAAAGGCGATCCCCGCGTACAGTTCTTTTTGAAAAACTAGCGGTATACGATTGCAAAACATATCGCGCAGAACTCCGCCGAAGACGCCCGTGACGACGGCACTGATGGCGGCAATAATTCCCGCGTGCCCCATATCCAGAGCAACCTGAGCACCCAGTATTGAGAATACCACCAGTCCTAATGCATCCAGCACCAGGAATACCTTACGTAAATGGGGCATCAGAGGCGCTGCCAGTGTCGTAATGACCGCAGCGGCAGCAACAATCATAATGTATTCAGGGTGTTTCACCCATCCCAGAGGGTAGTGGCCCAGCAGCATATCGCGCACCGATCCACCACCGATTGCCGTGACCGATGCAATGATGATAACGCCGAACATGTCCATCTTGCGGCGACCTGCTGCAAGTGCGCCGGTCATCGCTTCTGCAGTAATACCTATAATGTAAAGCACGGTGAGTAACATGGTCTGCTCCTGGATAGAGGCCGCAAGCCTAAGGTGTTATCCGCCTTGCGGCGACTGAAATTTTCTCAGGGAGAGACGAGCGTATTAGTTTTAATAATTTACCTGAGTTTTTATAATGATGTGACTTTTATTATCTCAATGAATTTACTGATTATTTTTGGTGGCTTCTTTTCTTTTGTTCGCTTTTTCGCATGAGTAAAATCTATTGATTGCATACCTCCTGATGTCGTTGGGCAATCACGCACTGTGAGACAGAACACCCCCACGTTGGGGCCAGTGAAGAAGCCCTGAGGAATAAATACATAATGGCGTTATTAGAATTGGTAAATAGTTGCGGCAAATATTGATTGAGGCGTGATAATGCGCCGTTTTATTATTAATCAGGTGCCCGACGTTGGTTATTTTTTTGACCTTTCTGGCTGTTCCAGGTAGAAAAATGTATACTCCTCAATTAATCTCATTAGGATAGACATTCTATGAGGTGTTAATTACAGGAGGTGTTTTTTTATTGGTGTAATTAGTTGAAAACGTAATTCAATAGGGGGGTTACTGAAACATTGCCCACCATCGGAGAGATATATTTTTCGGATTCTGATCTAAAACCATCTTGTTATGATTCAGTAAATACTTGGTTATGGCGGTTTCCTTAACACTGGACAGTGTTAATGTGTCATTTTACTAAGCGTGGTAGGTTGAAAGACGATAAAACGTTAACGTGTTATCGAATCACAGGAAGGATTTTGATGATATTTTATCGGGAGGGAGTATGCACAACAGACACACAGTGACCATATCTGATGACCATCCACATATTTTGTATTCGCTTAAAATGCTTTTTTCTGGCAATGACCGGTTTCTAATAACGAATGAAACAACGTGTGGTAAAGATTTGCTGGCGGCGTTGTCTGCCAGGCCGACAGATATTGTAATCACCGATTTTTCTTTAGGTTCTGACCGATCGACAATCGATGGCTTCACCAAGCTACGCGCTTTACATGGCCGTTTTCCTGATGTAAAAATCGTCTTACTGACCTCACAAAAAAACACGGCAATACTGAGAAAGGCCAGTGATTATGGTGTCAGAGCGGTCATAAGCAAGAGTGACAACGTGGAAGAAACCGTGTCAGCATGCCATCACATCATCAGCCAGCCGGACTGCTATTATTCATCCTCATTTAGCTATCTCAAAGCCCCTGCCAGTAAAGGCAGTGAGCGAGGCAGTACCTTGACGCCTAAAGAGCTGGAAGTCGTCAGATTGTTTTCATCAGGTTACTCGCTTGCAGAGATTGCGCAGAGGCAGAACCGGACCATCAGCACTATTTCCACGCAAAAGTACAATGCCATGCGGCGTCTGGGTGTATCATCAAATATTGAGCTGATTCGATATGCCTATGCTCAGGGGTTGATTTAACGTTTAATTCTTTGAGAAAATATAATAATTTTTTGGATTAAAGTTTCCACAAATTTTTTATTTATTGGTTTTTTTATTTCAATGAATGTCGGCTGCAGTGTGTTTTTTGTCTCGTGATAATTAAATGCGCAAAGTTGAATTCTATCAGGGAATTATTACCGTTATTGTGTAGTCGCAGGGGTGAAGTCGTCCTAATGACTTTCATGATACAGATGTTGTTGATAAGGTAGAGGAATTCTTTCGTTGTAACAACAGAGTTGAAAAATTAAAAAATGCTTAAAAGCGTTTCAATAAAGAACAGGGTTATTATAAAAATGAAATGGAATTATCCTATGAGTCATCTTAATCGCCACATAGTCACTGATTTTTAAAATCATATCGGAAACGCATTGATCCTAATATTGACAGGCCAGTAGCCTGCACGGCTACTGGCAGCGATCAGTTCTTTTTAACAAATTCTGATTTCAATTTCATCGGTCCGAATCCGTCAATTTTACAATCAATATTATGATCGCCCTCTACCAGTCGGATGCTTTTTACTTTAGTACCAATTTTTAGCGGCGTTGAACTTCCTTTAACTTTCAGATCCTTAATCACAGTGACGCTATCGCCATCCGCCAGCAAATTGCCGTTGGCATCTTTCACGACCAGGCCTTCTTCGGCACTTCCTTCGGCACCCTCAGCCCATACATGACCGCATTCCGGGCAGTTAAGCATATCTCCATCCTGCCAGCTGTACTCAGAGTGACACTTAGGGCAGGGAGGTAAAGTTTGCATGATTGAGCCTCAAATAAATCCATAATAAAAGAAGGGTGATAGTTTACCCTGTGAAGCTTTCTCTTCCTACCATAAAAAAACGCTATAAGCTGGCTTATAGCGTTGAGATGTTGGCTACTAATATGTAGATTCAGAAAACCTACTCAATGTTCTGAATTTGCTCACGCATCTGCTCAATCAACACCTTCAGTTCAATCGCTGATGCGGTGATGTCTGCATTAATCGATTTGGAACCCAGCGTATTGGACTCGCGGTTAAACTCCTGCATCATAAAGTCCAGACGGCGGCCAACTGCCTCTTTCTTCTTCAGAATGTTGTAGGTTTCTTTTACGTGCGCTTCCAGACGATCCAGTTCTTCCGCAACGTCCACGCGCTGTGCCAGCATCACCAGCTCCTGCTCCAGACGGTTATTCTCCAGCTGTACCTGCGCTTCTTCAAGCCGGGTCACCAGACGTTCGCGCTGCCACTTTAACACATCGGGCATGTGGGTACGGACCTTGCTGACTTCTGTACTGACGCCCTGCAGACGTTGTTCAATCAGGGTCTTCAGTGCAGCGCCCTCAGTCTCGCGTGCGGTAATAAAATCGTCGATGGCACCGTCGAGCAGGGTTAAAAGCTGGGCGGAGATCGCATCCAGATCCTGTTCTTCTGCCGACATCACACCGGGCCAGCGCAGGATATCGACCGGATTAATTTCACCCTCGTCGCTTTGCATTTTTACCCAGTTAGCGGCCTGTACCAGCTGAATCGCCAGCTTTTCATTCAGCACCAGGGCGCTCTGCGCGCTGGGATCGGCGTCGAACCGCAGATTGACTTCCACTTTACCGCGCGTCAGTCGGTTACGGATGCGCTCACGGATAGCAGGCTCCAGCCCACGAAATTGTTCTGGCAGACGGATATAGGTTTCAAGATAGCGCTGGTTAACGGAACGCAGCTCCCAGGCGGCGCTGCCCCAATCGCCTTTGGTTTCACGGCGTGCGTAGGCGGTCATACTGCGGATCATTTTGCGTACTCGCTTAAGAGAAAGATGCCGGAAGTATAACGGTGCAGGCGCTGGCTTAACAGGTGTTCAGTCAAATGTCAGCGCAATGGCTGACGTTTTATCAACCACAGATTAAGATGTTAAGAATTATCCGCCCAGAGTGCCGGGCCACCCGGCCGCTACTGTTATTTACCAGGAGAGTTCATGTCTGCCCGTTTATTTTATTCTTCCTTTTTACTCTTAGCGCTCACGGGATGCAGTGTGCCAGGCAAGGTGACGAGCACAGCGGTACCGGCATGTCCGGTCGGTGAGGCGATGCAGCAGACCACGCTCTATTTCGGCCTGAACAGGCCACACGGGCAGGCGATTACCGATGCCGAGTGGCAAACGTTTGTTGATAAGGACGTGACCCCGCGTTTTAAAGATGGCCTGACCGTATTCGCTGCGAAGGGTCAGTGGCTGGGTAACGACGGGAAGCTTGCCCGTGAAGAGAGCCGGGCACTCATGCTGATTCATGCCACGGATCGGAGCAGTGAGCAGGGAATTGAAGCACTGCGGGCGATTTACAAACAGCGATTTGCTCAGGATTCGGTCATGCGGGTTGATACGCCAGCCTGCGTGGCTTTCTGATCGGCGTTGACTCAACAACCAGCCCGACACCGTGGTGCCGGGCTGAACGTTTACAGCACCAGTCCGGCAAAGGCGGCGGAAAGCAAGCTGACCAGGGTGGAGCCATAAATCAGCTTCAGGCCGAAGCGTGATACCACATTCCCCTGCTGCTCATTAAGCCCCTTGATGGCGCCGGCAACGATGCCAATCGAAGCAAAGTTAGCAAATGAAATAAGGAACACGGACAGGATCCCCAGCCCGCGCGGTGACAGTTCGGCAGCGATTTTTTTCAGTTCGATCATCGCAACAAACTCGTTGGTCACCAGCTTGGTTGCCATAATACTGGCGGCCTTGAGGGCGTCGGCCGGTGGAATGCCAATCAGCCAGGCGAACGGCCAGAAAATATAGCCAAGGATTTGCTGGAAGCTGATGCCAAACACGGCGGCAAAAAGGGCATTCACCGCGGTAATCAGAGCAATGAAGCCAATCAGCATGGCCAGGATAATCATGGCAACTTTGAAACCGGCCAATATATATTCGCCCAGCATCTCAAAGAAGCTCTGATCCTCATGCATTTTTTCCAGCCGGATTTCAGGCTCATCGCCCACCGGGGTCGGGTTAATAACCGACAGGATGATAAAGGTGCTGAACATATTGAGCACCAGCGCCGCCACGACATAGCGCGGTTCAATCATCGACATATAGGCACCGACAATCGACAGCGAGACGGTCGACATGGCTGCTGCGGCCATCGAATAGAGGCGACGCTGGGAAATCTCTGCCAGGATACCCTTGTAGGCAATAAAGTTCTCGGACTGCCCGAGGATGAGGGTACTGACGGCGTTGAAGGATTCCAGCTTGCCCATGCCGTTAATTTTGGACAGCACGGTGCCCACAAACCGGATCAGCAGCGGCAGGATTTTCAGGTGCTGTAGAATACCGATCAGCGCTGAAATGAAGACGATCGGGCAGAGTACCCCCAGGAAGATAAACGCCAGACCCTGTGAGCTCATGTTGCCAAACACAAAGTCGGTCCCCTGGGCTGCATATTTCAGCAGCGTTTCGAAGAAGCCGGACACGGCACTCACCACGCTCAGCCCGCTGGATGCGTGCAGGAAGAACCAGGCCAGGGCGCCTTCGATAACAATCAGCTGCAGCAGCACGCGCGGACGGATTTTTCTGCGATCGGCACTGAACAGCAGCGCCAGGCTGAGGATAATGGCCAGGGCCAGAATAAAATGTAAAACAGCAGACATACGGACGGTCCCGCGTGAAGAGTCAATAAAGAGGGGCATTTAGCCATATATCGATTCTTTTTACACCCTGTTCCCGATTATCTTGCTGTTTTAAACGTTGATTATCTGCCTGTTGCATAACAGCGTGCGGATGACGGTACCTGCGATAGGCATTCACGGGTGAAATCCGTATAATGCGCAGCCAATTATAAAGCTAGCCGGAGAATACACTATGCGTCCATCAGGCCGTAGCGCACATCAGGTGCGTCCCGTTACCCTGACCCGTCATTACACCAAACATGCAGAAGGCTCTGTGCTGGTTGAATTCGGTGATACCAAAGTATTATGTACCGCAACAATTGAAGAAGGCGTACCTCGCTTTCTGAAAGGCCAGGGACAGGGATGGGTTACGGCGGAATACGGCATGTTGCCGCGTGCGACTCACAGCCGTAACGCCCGCGAAGCGGCGAAAGGCAAGCAGGGCGGCCGTACGCTGGAGATCCAACGTCTGATCGCCCGCTCGCTGCGCGCGGCGCTGGATCTGAAAGCGCTGGGTGAATTTACCATTACCCTGGACTGTGACGTGTTGCAGGCCGACGGCGGCACGCGTACCGCGTCAATCACCGGTGCCTGCGTGGCGTTGGCCGATGCGCTGAACCACCTTGTTGCTATCGGCAAGCTGAAGGCTAATCCAATGAAAGGGATGGTTGCAGCTATCTCCGTTGGCATTGTGAACGGCGAAGCGCTGTGCGATCTGGAGTATGTGGAAGATTCCGCTGCCGAAACGGATATGAATGTGGTGATGACCGAAGATGGCCGCATGATTGAAGTGCAGGGCACCGCAGAGGGCGAACCGTTCAGCCATGAAGAGCTGCTCAAGCTGCTTGAGTTAGCCCGGGGCGGCATTGACACACTGGTACAGGCGCAGAAAGCGGCGCTGACTAACTGATTTTTCCAGGCGACCCGAGAGTCGCCTTTTTTTTGCCTGAATATTGAGGAATGACAACATGAAAGCCTGGCAGCGCCAATTTATCGAATTCGCCATCAACAAGCAGGTGCTGAAGTTTGGTGAGTTCACGCTAAAGTCAGGGCGTAAAAGCCCGTATTTCTTTAACGCCGGCCTGTTCAACACCGGGCGCGATCTGGCCCTGTTGGGCCGTTTTTATGCGCAGGCCCTGGTAGATTCAGGCATTGATTTCGATCTGCTATTTGGCCCGGCCTATAAAGGGATCCCGATTGCCACCACCACGGCAGTAGCGCTGGCGGATCATCACGATCGCGATGTGCCGTACTGCTTTAACCGTAAAGAAGCGAAAGATCATGGTGAAGGCGGCACACTGGTCGGTAGCCCGCTGCAGGGTAAAGTGATGCTGGTTGATGACGTAATCACCGCGGGAACGGCAATCCGTGAATCGATGGAGATCATCGCGGCTAATCAGGCCAGCCTGGCGGGGGTACTGATTTCCCTCGACCGTCAGGAACGCGGGCGCGGTAGCGTTTCGGCGATTCAGGAAGTTGAGCGGGATTACGGCTGTAAGGTGATTTCGATTATCACGCTGAAAGAGTTAATCAGCTATCTGGAAGAGCAACCTGAGCTTGCCGATCACCTCGCGGCAGTGCGCGCCTACCGCAGTGAATACGGTATCTGAACGATCGGCTGACGGAATGACAACCGATACGGACTGGCCTCATCGCGAGGCCAGTCCACTTTGGCTTATACCAGCTGCATCGCGAACAGCGGCCAGCGAACCTCGAATTCCGCCGTTGGACGATAGCGAAACTCTGAACGCACAAAACGTGAAAGTAGCCCCTCGCAAAACGCCAGTAGCTGGCTGGCCAGCAGCGTTTCATCGGTCGTGAACCCTTCGCCTTCACGCATTTTCTTCTCGCGCATGACCTGGCGAATCTGCACTTCTATGCGTTCAAACAGCTGGTTAATTCGCCCCTGCAGGCGATCCTGTTCGAACATCAGCGCATGACCGGTCAGGATACGTGTTAAACCCGGATTACGCTCACCAAAGCCCAGAATCAACTGCGTGATAAGACGCAAACGCGTCAGCGTTTCTTTCTCGTCTTTCAAAATCAGATTGATGCGCGTAATCAGGCTGTCTTCAATAAATTCAATCAGGCTGTCAAACATCTTGGTCTTGCTGGGGAAATGGCGGTACAGCGCCGCTTCTGAAACGCCGACATTTGCCGCCAGTTTTGCGGTTGTTATCCGCTGACTGCCATCACTGGACTCCAGCATCTGCGCCAGTGCCTGCAGGATTTCCTCGCGCCTGTTCCTTTTCGCACTCTTTTTTTCAACCATGTCTTAAAAGACCCCTGAAAACATCACCATAAACGAGCACAAGCCCACGCAACATCCGTAAGCCTGACGGCTCACGGCGAAAAAAGGGGTTTCGTTGTTGCGGGAGCGATAGAGAGTTACTGGCGACCAGAATGGCCAAAACCGCCTTCACCACGTACGCTGGTATCAAAATCGTTGACCAGGTTGAATTCAGCCTGCACAACGGGAACAAACACCATCTGAGCAATACGCTCGCCGGGTTGAATAGTAAATGCGTCCTGGCCACGGTTCCATACGGAAACCATCAGCTGTCCCTGGTAGTCAGAATCAATCAAGCCGACCAGATTTCCCAGTACCACACCATGCTTATGACCCAGGCCGGAACGCGGCAGAATAACCGCTGCCAGCGTTGGATCGGCAATATGAATTGCTAACCCGGTGGGTACCAGCGTCGTTTGCCCCGGCTGCAGGTCAAAAGCGCTGTCAAGGCAGGCGCGCAGATCGAGCCCGGCAGATCCAGAGGTGGCGTAGGTCGGCAGAGGAAATTCGTTGCCGACACGCGGATCTAAAATCTTAACGTCGATTTTTTTCATCATAATGGATGACTATCTCGTCTAGTAACTGTTGGCCAAGGAGAGACTTATCGCTGAGCGGTAAGACTTTGTCTCCTTCCTGCCAAAAAAGGTGAAGAGCATTGGAATCGCTATTGAAACCCTGCCCGGCTTTGGCAACATTATTGGCGCAGATCAAGTCCAGATTCTTGCGCGCCCGTTTTTGTTGTGCGTATTCTTCCACATTCTGGGTTTCAGCAGCAAATCCTACCACGTAGGGACGTCCCTCCGCTAAAGCCGCAACGCCGGCGACAATATCAGGGTTTTTCACCATTTTCAGGGTAATTTCATCGCCCTGCTTTTTGATTTTTTCTTCAGCAACCGTGGCGGCACGATAATCGGCCACCGCGGCACAGCCGATAAAAATATGCTGCCGCGCGGCCCGTTCCATAACGGCCTGCTGCATTTCAAGCGCGGTGATGACATCAATGCGTTTGACCCACGGCGGCGTAGGTAGCTCAACGGGGCCAGCCACCAGCGTGACGCTGGCACCGCGTTTTGCCGCAGCGGCGGCGATGGCAAACCCCATCTTACCGGAGCTGTGATTGCTGATGAAGCGCACCGGGTCCAGTGCTTCGCGAGTCGGGCCCGCGGTAATCATAATATGCAGATGTTGCAGGTCGTTGACCGGTGTGGCCCAGCTGACCGCCAGATCGACAATCGCCAGCGGGTCGAGCATGCGCCCTGGCCCGATATCGCCGCAGGCCTGGCTGCCGCTGTCCGGTCCCCAGATCAGTACGCCGCGCTGCGCCAGCTGCTGAAGATTATGCTGAGTGGGCAGCGCACGATACATCTGCTGGTTCATGGCCGGGACAATCGCGATGGGCGCTGCCGTTGCCAGGCACAGCGTGGTAACGAGGTCGTTGGCCATTCCGGCCGTGACGCGGGCAATGAGATCGGCCGTTGCCGGGGCCAGAATCACCAGGTCCGCCCATTTCCCCAGTTCAATATGGCCCATCGCTGCTTCAGCGGCCGGGTCGAGCAAATCGTCTGAGACCGGAAAGCCGGAAACGGCCTGTAAGCTTAATGGGGTGATAAAGGCCTTAGCCGCATCCGTCATTACCACGCGGACTTCTGCCCCACGATCGCGGAGCCTGCGTACCAGTTCCGGCGTTTTATAGGCGGCAATACCGCCGCTGACGCCCAGAACAATCCGCTTTCCCGATAATCCCATCATCTGCCTTTCGCCTTCTGTTGAGCCTGCCAGGTACTGTTGTACCGCAATGAGGAATATTTTATCACATTCAGTCAGGCTGGTTATTTTTCGCCTCGGTACCTTTGCGATCTGCCTCGTAAAGCTCACGGACAGCGATAGAAAACTACTGTATATAATGCCATGCTTTTGCGTATTCAGGCAAGGAGACGCAGAAGATGGGAAATAAGTGGCAGGGGTTACCCCCGCGTGAAAAGCTGATCAAATTCGGCGCGGCAGCGCTAAGTGATTGTGAACTGCTGGCTATTTTTTTACGCACCGGCACGCGCGGGGTGCATGTGATGGAACTGTCGCAGCGCTTAATCGATCATTTTGGGTCGCTGTATCGGCTGATGCATGCGACGAAGGAGGAGTTTAAGGCGGTCGGTGGGATAGGCACCGCCAAGTATGCCCAGATCCATGCCGTTGCGCAGCTGGCGCGGCGCTGCTTTACCTGTCAGGAAGCCCTCAAGAGCCACACGGTAAACAGTTCAGAGCAAATGCTGGATTTTTTACACAGTTCACTGGCTCATCGGGAACGCGAAATTTTTCAGGTAGTCTTTTTTGATAATCAGCATCGCGTTATCCATACCTGCGAAATGTTCAGCGGCACTATCAACAGCGTGGAAGTGCATCCAAGGGAAATTGTACGCGAAGCGTTAAAACGCAATGCTGCGGCGCTGATTCTGGCACATAATCATCCCTCCGGGCTGGCGAAACCAAGCCGTGCCGATCGTGATATCACGCAGCAAATTGTGCGTGCCTGTACGCTGCTTAATATTCGCGTACTGGACCACATCGTGATTGGGCGAGGTGAGTATGTCTCTTTTGCCGAGCTGGGCTGGATGTGAAAAATCGCCTTTTACGGCCCTGAAGTACGAATGTCGGGGCGATTCGTGTACAAAAACAGGCTGTTTCACAGGCAATTAAGACAGTTACAGGCGATCCACAGGGATCTTTATCTGTTCGGGACTTGAGCACTCGCGCTACAGGGCGTATACTACGCCACCTTTGAGAATCTCGGGTTTGGCGTTTGAGCCTGCTCAGCGGGTTCACATAGAACTCGCCTGGATGGGCTATTAGTCTGACGAGGCGGCCAAAACCTTATTTTTAAAGCTCGAGCTGATTTGATTTTTGGAGAATAGACATGTCACGAGTCTGCCAAGTAACTGGCAAGCGTCCGGTGACGGGTAACAACCGTTCCCACGCAATGAACGCGACGAAACGCCGTTTCCTGCCGAACCTGCACTCTCACCGTTTTTGGGTTGAGGGCGAAAAGCGCTTCGTTACACTACGCGTATCTGCCAAAGGCATGCGTGTAATTGATAAAAAGGGTATTGAGACGGTTCTGGCCGATCTGCGTACCCGCGGTGAGAAGTACTAAGGTAAGGAACTGAAACATGGCTAAAGGTATTCGTGAGAAGATCAAGCTGGTTTCTTCTGCTGGTACAGGTCACTTCTATACCACCACGAAGAACAAGCGTACTAAGCCGGAAAAACTGGAACTGAAGAAATTCGATCCGGTTGTCCGCCAGCACGTGATCTACAAAGAAGCTAAGATTAAGTAATTAATCTCAGTTGAAAAACCCGGCTCCGGCCGGGTTTTTTTGTTTCTGAGTTTTGTATTAGAGTACTGCGTCATCATGTTGAACAGCCAACGGGAGCGGGAAAATGCCAGAATTGCCAGAAGTAGAAACCAGCCGACGCGGAATTGAGCCACATCTGGTCGGCGCGACGATTCTGCACGCCGTGGTGCGTAACTCCCGCCTGCGCTGGCCTGTTTCACACGAAATTCATGCCCTTAGCGACCAGCCGGTGCTGAGCGTTCAGCGGCGTGCTAAATACCTGCTGCTGGAGCTGCCAACCGGGTGGATTATTATCCATCTGGGGATGTCCGGCAGCCTGCGTATGCTGCCACACGAACTCCCGCCGGCGAAGCATGATCACGTTGATCTGGTGATGAGCAACGGCAAGGTGCTGCGCTATACCGATCCGCGCCGCTTTGGTGCCTGGCTGTGGTGCACTGACCTCGCAGCCAGTTCAGTTCTCTCCCATCTCGGTCCTGAACCGCTGGAGGAGAGTTTTAACGGCGCCTATCTGTTTGCCAAATCTCGCGGCAAGCGTACGGCCATCAAACCCTGGCTGATGGATAACAAGCTGGTGGTGGGGGTGGGCAACATATACGCCAGTGAATCCCTGTTCGTTGCCGGGATCCATCCCGATCGTCCAGCCATGGCGCTGAGTGAGTCGGAAGCGGATCTGCTGGTGGCAACAATCAAGGCCGTGCTGCTGCGTTCAATCGAACAGGGCGGCACCACGCTGCGTGATTTTCTGCAGACCGACGGAAAGCCGGGCTACTTTGCTCAGGAACTACAGGTTTATGGGCGGGCAGGAGAGCCGTGCCGCGTGTGCGGCACGCCGATTGAAAGCAGTAAACACGCCCAGAGAAGCACCTTCTTCTGTCCGCGCTGCCAGAAATAGACTCAGAGCTTCGCCTGCAGGGCCAGATACACCGGCTCCGGCAGGAAGGCTTTGACCTCACCGCCGTGGCGTGCGACTTCCTTCATCAGCGATGACGAGATAAACGAATACTCTTCAGAAGGCATCAGGAAAACACTTTCCAGAGTCGGCAGCAGATGGCGGTTCATATGCGCCAGCTGCAGCTCGTATTCGAAGTCGGATACGGCCCGTAATCCTCGCACCAGCACGTTGGCCTGCTGAGATTTGGCGAAGTTGGCCATTAAATCGCTGAAGCCGACGACCTCCACATTATCCAGATGCGCCGTCACTTCCGTGGCCAGGGCAACGCGCTCTTCCAGCGTGAACATGGGCTTTTTGCTGGGGCTGGCCGCCACCGCCAGAACGATGCGGTCAAACATCAGCGCGGCGCGCGTCACGATATCCAGATGGCCGTTGGTCATCGGATCGAAGGTACCGGGGTAAATGGCTTTAGTGCTCATAGTCTGCCGTTCCTGGATGCGTGATTGAGAGCCCACAGGGCCGTATATTTATTGAACGTATACTGTGCATTGACTACGGCCAGCAGCCAGCCCTGTTTGCCGTCAAGAAAACCGGCGCGCAGCACCAGGGTTTTCAGGAAGGCACCTGCAGTATGGCCGAATATTGCGGCGATGCCGCAGCGTTTACCCTGCAGATGGCGCTGTTTAGCCCAGGCCTCCGCGTAGGCGAACTGCTTCCACTGGAAATCAGAAAAATCACGGCAGGTCAGATGCAGAAGATCCCCCTGCAGGGGACGTACCGCCGCGCGTGCGGTTTCCAGGGATTCATGCACCTGATTATCGTTGTAGCGATAACTGCGGGGATAAAGGCGTGTTACCCGATCGGGATACCAGCCGCTATGACGCATAAACCGGCCGAGGAACAGATTACGTCGGGCAATGCTGTACACCGTCTCCGAAGCGGGTTGTTCAAGTACCTGCTCAATGCTGCGACGCAGCTCAGGCGTGACGCGCTCGTCGGTATCGATCATCAAAATCATCGCATGGCTGGCATAGCTCTGCGCCAGCTGGCGCTGTTTGCCATAGCCGTGCCATTGCGTGGAATGAAAAACGCGAGCGCCATGACGTTCCGCGATTTCTGCGGTACCGTCGCTGCTGCCGGAGTCGAGAAGAATAATTTCATCTGCCCAGCTGACGGACGTCAGACATTCCGGCAGGAGCTCTGCCGCATTTTTTGCAATCAGGACTACCGACAGCGGCTGGCGAGTGTGCATTTAGTGATTCCGCTGTGGCAGGTGAGGCTCCAGCAAATGGAGCAGGCGCTGGAGTGCGCCCTGATTCTGGTGCAGAACATCAACCGCATGGCGACCGTAATAGAGGCGATAGTCCTCGTCGGTCAGCAGCGTGCCAATCTCTTTATCCAGCGAGTCGGCATCGGTCACGGTGATCAGGCCGTCGGCCTGCTGCAGTCGGGAGCAGATATCTTTGAAATTAAAGGTGTGTGGCCCCATCAGCACCGGAATGGCATGAGCCGCAGGCTCCAGCGGATTATGACCACCGCGCTCCACCAGACTGCCGCCCACGAACGCCAGATCGGCAATCCCGTACAGCAACATCAGTTCGCCCATGGTATCGCCGATCACCACCTGCGTACTGCCGGAGGGGATTTCTCCGCTGCTGCGCAGCGTATAGCTCATTCCGGCCTTCTGCGTCAGGTTACGCGCGGTATCGAAGCGTTCCGGGTGCCGCGGCACGAGGATCAACAACAGCGTCGGGAAGCGGGCCAGCAGCTTGCGGTGCGCATCCAGAATAATACTCTCTTCACCTTCATGGGTGCTGGTCGCTATCCATACCGGACGATGCGGCGCCCACTGGCGGCGCAGCGTAATGGCGCGCGCTGCCAGCTCAGGAGTGACGGAGATATCGAACTTGAGGCTGCCGGTTACCGCCAGGTGCGAACGTTTCAGCCCGAGGGCAACGAAGCGTTCGCCGTCTTCCTGGTTCTGTGCCGCAATCAGGGTAATTTGCTGCAGCAGGCGCTTCATAAACTTGGCGATTTTTTGATAGCCTTTCGCCGAACGTTCGGACAGGCGGGCATTGGCGATCACCAGGGGAATTTTACGCGCGTGCAGCAGGGAGATCATATTCGGCCAGAGTTCGGTTTCCATGATGATAACCAGTCGGGGATTGACGGTATCCAGGAAGCGATTCATCGCGCCGGGTAAATCATAGGGCAGGTAAACATGATGAACGTCTTTGCCAAACGCTGAGCTGGCGCGTTCAGACCCCGTAGGCGTCATAGTCGTTACCACAATCGGCAGATCGGGATAGCGATGGCGCAGCGCACGAACCAGGGGTATGGCGGCCAGGGTTTCACCGACGGAAACCGAATGCAGCAGGATCCCATCAGGTTTTACTTTACCTTTGCAGAAACCATAGCGTTCAGCCCATCGCAGGCGATAGGCAGGCGCTTTCCGGCCGCGTAACCAGAGACGGAGCCAGATGAAGGGCTGAATGAGATACAGTAAAACGGTATAAATGGTAATCATCACATTGTTTTTTCAGGTGAAAAGAGACTTATGCCCAGAGATTGCCGAAAAAAGGAATAATAGGGCATGTTATCAGATAAGTGATGCTGTCTCACAGTACTTCATTACCGGGCCACATAAGCTGATGATCACGACAGTCAATTAACGCTGTTGGGCCTTAGTGGTTCACTCTCTGGAAATGATAGAGGTAAAGCAGACGTATGTGCCACACCAGTAATTTATACCACTGAGTCAGGCCACGAGCGTTACGCATCATACGCTGGGGAGTGCGGGTCCGCAGGAGATCGTGGATCATTGTGCGGCGGGCATCGGCATCTGGCTCGCGGCGGATAGCATGGCAGACGCTGAGTGCCTCGCGCGTGATTTGCGCATGAAAAGAACGACAGACAGGTACCTGGTGCTGATAGCGGTGATTAATGTCGTCCAGCAGAGCACAAATCCGCAGGTAATGGCGTTGATACCGGACATTTTGCCTACCGTGACGTTTGCGATGGCTGACGGACTCATGATGTATCCTGTAGCGATACAGCAAGGCATCGCAATAGCGAACGCTCCGCGCGTTAAACATAAATTCCGTCGTCCACGGTATATCCTGATGATGCAGGCCGGGGATAAAGCGCAGATGGCAGGATTTAATCAGCGAAAGGCGGTAAACGCCCAGCCAGACGACATGCAGATAACGGCGTGTTTTGAGTGCCCGGTTAAGCCATTCAGTTCCTGAAAGAGAAGGGGTTGATCGTAGCCGCTCAAACGGAATTAAAGGGATGCCATCATTATCATTAGCGTGAATACGCCGCGCATTACACTGGGCGGCATCAAGGTCGTCGGCTAATACCATTTCCATCAGTGTCTGGTACATTTGCGGTTCAAGAATATCGTCCGCGTCGGGAAAGGTGACATATTTTCCCCGTGCCTGCTGCAGGCCAGTATTCCGTGCCCGTGACACGCCGCCATTAGCCTGATGAAGCACACGCATATGCGCTACGCTGCTGGCATACTTCTCCGCAGATTCTCCGGAGCCATCGGTTGAACCATCATCGACAATGATAATCTCAAGCTGTTGGAAGGTTTGTGCCAGCAGCGATTCTATAAAAGGCTTAAAAAAAGCACCGGCATTATACAGAGGAACGATCACCGTGAGCAGTGGGGGTGGTTGCATGTAAGAGTCCATTCTCTAAGTTTTTTCTTATTTCGATAATTTTCATAGTGTTAGTCGGTAGTATGGCTGGCTGGGGATTCTTTTTTTGACGTTAGATGTGCTATTTAATATTACCTGCTGTCTGAGTGCTTAGCGGGTGCACTATCAGATACCGCCAGTGCGTGGTTAAAGACACGCGGTTTATGCTCTCGACGGATTGAGATGTTTTAAAAACTGGTTGAAGAGGGGCTGGGATCTACTCTTTGGCATCGGTGAAAAGATCGGGCGAGAACCGTCGTCTGAAAAATTGAATGAAAAACATTTTGATTATTCGTCGTGACAATATTGGCGATCTGGTGTGTACCACGCCGCTGATCGAAGGTGCTAAATCCGCCTGGCCCGATGCCAGCGTCTATTTACTGATCAATTCCGTTAGCCAGGACGTGGTCAGAAACAATCCGCATATCGAAAAGACTTTTATCTACCGCAAAGCCAAGCATCGTAAGAAAAATGAGAGCAAGTTCAGCGTTTATCTCGACCGGCTTAAAATTTTTATGCGGCTGCGCCGTATCCGTTTTGATGCGGTGATTCTGGCGAACCCCAATCCCTGCGTATACAGCCTTCGGCTGGCGAAAATGGCGGGAGCGAAGCATATTATTGGCGCTGATACCGGCGACCGGGCGATTAATGTTCCTTTTCGACCTGCGGATTTCATCGGTCAGCATCAGGTAGAGCGGACGTTCAGCTATCTTTCTGCCATCACCGACCAAAAGATAACGATCCCTCCGGTGCGGATCTGGCTGAGCGAGAGCGAGCGCCAGCAGGCCGCCCAGCGTTTTGCAGACAGGCGCTCAACTGAAGGGCCGGTGCTGGCGGTGCATATCAGCAGCCGCAGTCCCAAACGCCGCTGGCCGCTGGAGCGCTATGTCGAGATTATCCAGCGCCATCTGGCGACCAGTCGCGGCAGCGCGGTGATCTTCTGGTCACCACAGGGAACGCTGGCGCCCGATGATGTCGGCGATGAGCATCGTGCCGAGCAGGTACTGGCTGCCTGCGCCAGCGAACGTGTTTCCCTCTATCCCACCGCCTCGGTGCGCGAACTGGTGGCGGCATTTGAACACTGCGACCGCCTGCTGTGCAGCGACGGAGGCCAGATGCATCTGGCCTCGGCGATGAATAAAAAGCAGGTCGTGCTGTTTGGTGATACGGACAGCCAGGTCTGGCATCCGTGGTCAGGCGACTACCGAATAATGCAGACGCCTTCCGGTGAATGCGCCGATGTCAGCGTCGATGAGGTCTGGCATCAGCTGCAAAGCTTAGCGGATTGATTTCGCCTGAAGCGCCAGATACTGCCGGCAAACGGGTTCCAAATCATATTCGCTGAGTTTCTGGCTATCGATTAACGGTGGCGACTGCCAGGTCGCCGCTATCTTCCCGGCCAGTGAATCGGTATTCAGCTCGGCCAGCGCGTCGCTCATTCCCATACGTTCGAGAATTTCGGCTGGCCCGCCGGGGCAGCGCGTACTGACCACCGGGGTGCCGCACAGCAGGGCTTCCACCAGCACGTTGCCGAAACCTTCACTGTCCGAACTTAGCACCAGCATCCTGGCATGTTTAATCAACGGGTAAGGGTTAGCCTGGAAACCGGCGAAAACCACCCGGTCATCAATACCCAGCCGAACGGCCAGATCCTTCGTTTTGGCGATTTGGTCTTCGTTGCCGGTTCCTGCCAGGACCAGTTTGGCCGGAATGCCCGATGCCGCGAAGGCCTCCAGCAGGCGGTCGTGCCGCTTGTGCGGGTGAAAACGCCCGACGTGAACAATGTAAGGCACACCCGCGACGGATAATGGCTCCGCGGCCTGCTTTAAAATACCTTCAATATCAAAAGGATTATTAATTACCGCCAGACGGGAAGGCGAAATCGCCAGCTTTTGGGTCATGTCTTCTCCCACCGCACGGGATACCGCAACGATGTTTTTTCCCTGATAAATCCGGGCGATTTTACGCAGCTTCAGCCAGCGGCTGAACCCGCTGCGGTGCCCAAGATACGAGGTGGAGAGAATACCGTGGATGCAGTACCACAGCTTCTGCGGCGGAATGGTTTTGCAGCGCGCGACAATGCGATCGGTTTTATGCAGATTGGAGAAGATGAGATCGTAGCTGCCGTGATGCGATTCGCTTACCGCGATGGCATCATCCAGCGCGGCGGCGCGGCGCGACAGCTCGGTGAGCTTACGCCACGGCGCGCTGCTCGGACTTTCCACGACCTGATAATCGATCCCGTCCGGGATAGCGTAATTACACACGTTGCGCAGTGAAAACAGGCTGACATCATGGCCCATCTTCTGCATTCCTTCGCACAGCGTCAGCACCACTTTCTCGGCGCCGCCGCCCGGCAGGCCGTCAATAATCATCAAAATACGCATCGGTTAGTCCAGAATCTGTTGATAAAGCGATATCAGCTGCTGCGACAGCCGCAGCGGGGTGGAAGCCATAACCTGTTCGCGCGCCGCCAGTGCCATATTGCTGTCGGTCGCCTGTTCAGGAAGCGCCATGACCGCATCGCGCAGTGCCGGAACATCCAGCGCGTCACACACGAAGCCATTACGGCCCGGCTGAATAAACTCTGCGCCACCGCAGGTGGTCGAGGTGATGACCGGCAGGCCGCAGGCCATGGCTTCGAGAATAACATTGGGGAACGGATCGTACAGCGTGGGCAGCAGCAGCCCATCGGCGGCCTGATACCACGGCAGCGTATCCGACTGCATCCCCACGAAGCGGATCCGATCGGCGCAGCCCAGCTCTGTAGCCAGTGCCCGATACTGTTTTTCCGCTTTATCTTTGCCGACCACCAGCAGATAACGATCGGTGTTGGCTACGGCACGTATTGCCGCTGCCAGCCCTTTACGTTCGAAGCCGGAACCGACATAAATCAGCACGCTGGCGTTAAGCGGGAGCGAAATTTTTTGCCGGATAGCCGCGCGCGTCGTGCTGTCTGCCGGTACGAACTGGGCAGTATTAATCGCGTTATAGATAACGTGAATTTTGTTACTGGCAACGCCAAACCGCTGAATGATCTCCTGCTTGACCATCTCCGCATTGCAGATAACGGCTTTCAGTTCCGGGGCTTCATACATCGCTTTTTCCGCCGCCATCACGTAACGATGATAGCGATTCGCCAGCAGCAGTTTATGCCGCCAGCCCGGCATCAGTTGACCACGCAGCTCAAGCCAGCGCTGGTGAACACCGTCCCCGGCGCGATAGATATCGCATCCGGCAATACGCTCGTGGCTTTGAACGATATCGAAGTTTTCACGCTGCCATAGCGCCCGCGCGGCGTCGGCAAAACCACGCTCGCGGCTGATGCGGCCCCATTTTGTCGGGTTGCAGATATGCAGATGCCAGTTGGGCTGGCGCTGTCCCTGCCATTCGCGGGTAATCACATTCAAATCAAGCGACTGCTGGTCCAGCGCTTCCAGCGCGCGTGAGATGAAACGTTCGGCACCCCCATCGGGGCGGTATTTTTGCCGTACGATAGCCAGTCTGATGGGCTTCATGCTAAGAGCCTCCGTGCTGCGGCCAGTACATCGTCAACGGGAATGGCATCCAGATAACGTTCGCTGGTCTTCGTATCAACACTGTCCGGATCCGGCAGGGGGGCGTAGTCGCCTGCCCAGATGATCTCGCCCTTCACCTGCCACGGCCGCCAGAACACCAGTTTGGAGGGGCCAAACAGCGCGACCGTCGGCGTTTGCAGGGCCGCGGCCATATGCATTGGAACGGAATCCACGCCGATAAACAGCTGCGCACCGTCAATCAGTGCGGCAAGCTGAGTCAGCGTCAGCTTCCCGGCCAAAGAGACAACCCCCTCACGTGAGGCCAGGCGGGCGATAATCCCCTCCACCATGGCTATCTCTTTCCCGTCCGGGCCAGAGGTCATGACCACTTTTCGCCCGTCATCGAGCAGCCCCTGAAGCGTGGCGGCAAACTTCTCTTCGCTCCAGCATTTGAAGAACCAGCGGGAGGTCGGCTGCACAACGACATAATCTTCCGAACCGGCCAGATCCCGAACGATCTGACGATCCTCAGCGGAGTAGTGCATGGCGACGTTGTCCTGCCGCTCCGGGAGCCGTAAAGGCGCCAGCAGCGACAGGTTCTGCTCCACGGTATGCAGCGAATTATGGTCTGCCGTGGAAACCAACTGCGTATGGCACCGACGCCACAGCCTTCCCTGACGCTTAGGGAAATCAAACCCCAGCCGCACACGTGCGCCGGTGAAGCGGGTAATGATGGCACTGCGCCACTGGTCTGCCAGATTCAGTACCATATCGTAATGCCGTTTTCTCAGCGTGCTCATCAGCCGCCATTCCTGACTAATCTGGAAGCGTACACCCTGTTTTTTCCAGCTGCGGTCGATGGCATAAATCCGGTGAATATCCGGATGACAGCTGAGCATGGTGCGGGTTTCCTCAAAAAGCAGCACATCAATCTGAGCATCAGGAAAGGCAGCTTTTAACGAGTGAATAACCGGCGTAGTCAGCAACATATCGCCATGGTGGCGAAACTTGATCACCAGGATACGTGATACCGGGTGAGGGATGTGGGACAGATCCAGAGATTCCATGCTTTATCGCTGTTCAATAAACCAGTTGTTGATTCTAAAGCAGTCACCCTGGCGTGGCTAGCCTCGCCGCCCGGTATCGCCGGGGTGAAAGGAATTACCTTTGCGCTTTGCTGGCCCGCTACGTAACATAGCCGCAGGTAATTGTGCTGACAGGAAAGAATATGGGTAAGCCCGCGTTTATCATCACCATCGATACCGAAGGCGATAATCTTTGGCAAAATCACGATCGGATCGTCACCGAAAACACCCGGTTTTTGCCCCGTTTCCAGCAGCTTTGTGAAAAGTACGCTTTTAAGCCGACCTGGCTGACGAATTATGAAATGGCGGTCGATCCGGCCTACGTCGAGTTTGCTCGCGACGTGATTGCCCGTGATACCGGGGAAATCGGCATGCATCTGCACGCGTGGAATAATCCACCGATACAGGACCTGACCGGTGACGACTGGCGGCACAAACCCTATCTGATTGAATACCCTGACGCGGTCATTCGCGAGAAAGTCAGCTATATCACCCGGCTGCTGGAAGACACTCTGCAGACGAAAATGCGCAGCCACCGCGCCGGGCGCTGGGCGTTTAATGAATTTTATGCCGGTTTACTGATTGAGCTGGGCTATCAGGTCGACTGTTCTGTTACGCCACGCGTGAACTGGCAGTTCTCGCCGGGCGCGCCGCAGGGCAACGGCGGTACTAATTATCAGCACTTTCCCGATCGCGCCTATTTTATCGATCCGCAGGATATCTCCCGGGCGGGCGATTCGCCGCTGCTGGAAGTGCCAATGAGCATTCAGTACAAGCACTCGGCGCTGATGAACGGGGTTAAGCAGGGCTGGGATCGGCTGCGTGGAAAGCAGCGCAGTCCGTCGGTCCACTGGCTGCGGCCAGGGCGCGGTAACCTACAGCAAATGATCGGCGTGGCGGAAAAAACGCTGGCCGAGGGCAGCGACTATGTGGAGTTCATGCTGCACTCGTCGGAGTTTATGCCCGGCGGCAGCCCGACGTTCAAAACCGCAGCGGATATCGATGCGCTGTACGACGATCTGGAACAGCTGTTCAGCTGGCTGCAGTCGCGTACGACGGGATTAACCTTATCAGAATATTACCAGAGTAAAGTGGGTTGAGATGTCGAAGAAATGGAAGATTAAGCTCGCGAACTTTTTCCTTGACCGCTATACCGCCAGATACGGTCGTCTGCAGGATAAATCCACTTTCAACAGTGGGATTCATTTCGACAATATCGTTATCTATTCGACAACGGCACTCGGCGATTTTATGTTCAATACGCCCGTTATCCGCGCCGTACGCGAACGCTATCCGCATGCGCATATCACGCTGGTTGTGCATGAGAAAAACAGAGAGCTGGTGGAAGGCGGTCGCGACTATAACCGCGTTGTTTACTGGAACAGCAAAATCAAAACGCTGGGCCCACTGCTGAAATCATTACGGGAGCATCAGCCCGATCTGGCTCTGATCATGCATTCACATCTGCCCTATGATGTGATTAGCGCAGTGATGTCCGGCGCGAAATACATTATTCGCGATAACTACAGCTCTGGCATCAGCGGGCTGGAGAAATGGCTGACCAACTATGTCTTCCATTACTACGGACACTTTGTTCGTCGCAAGCTTGAGCTGGTTTCTATTCTGGGCTGCCGCAGTGACGATCCCACCATGGAAATCCCCGCACCCTTCGAGCGGGCGGTGAAAAATCCTGACCAGTTAACCATTGGTTTCCAACTGGGCGCATCAACCGAATCGCGCTGCTGGCCCGTTTCTCACTATGTCAGCCTGGCCGAAATGCTGGTGGCTGCCCGGCCGGGTGTGAAGATTGTGCTGATCGGGGGCGGGACGGACAAAGAAAGAGCGCAGCGCTTTCTGCAAAGCGTGAGTGCGGCCACCCTGGAACAGGTTGACGACCGGATTGGTAAAACCGGGTTACAGCAGATGATTACGCTGCTGGATGGCTTCGATCTGCTGGTGACCGGTGATACGGGGCCGCTGCACGTGGCGATTGCACTCAAGGTAAAAACAATCAGTCTTTTTGTCACTGCCGATCCGCGCTCTACCGGACCCATTCAGGATCTGGAACTGCATCGCGTTATTCATCTTTCCCGCACCGGCTATACGATGCCGCTGGAAGCAGAAAGCCCGATGGGGGTGATTCAGCCGCAGCGGGTCTATGATGAGGTTGTGGAACATCTGCAGCTGGTTCGGTAATCGTTGTTACCACTTCAGCCGCCAGCGAAGTTTCGACAGCCAGGTATCGATATAAGCGAATCGCATCTGCCGGACCTTTTTCTTCGGTACGGTAGTGCCATCGCACAGCTCGGCGGCCTGCGCTAATACCGTCCGGACTTTTTCCGGATAGAAGTAGTAGCCGTAGAGCTTCCTGGACATGGCCTTCACTTCGTTAAAGCAGTTCAGCAGCATCAGGGCGGCGAGCTGTTTTATCGCCTTATCGTGGCCGTGCTGCGCCGCAAAATTCAGCATCTTCTGCATCGCAAACAGCATATCTTCAATGTCCTTTTCTTTAACATTGCGGGTTATGCCCTGGCTGTTGTCGCGATAAAAATAGAGTTCGTGATCGATATGGCCGATTTTTTGGGTCTTGAAGTAGAAGAAGGGCGTAAAGATCACATCTTCATAGCGCCGGCCCGTTTCGAAAGATTCACCGATAAGCAGGGTGCGGTGGAAAATCCTGTTCCAGAGATGCCACATGGAGCGGCTGAAAAGCGGCATCAGGCAGCTGACCCCCTGACTGAAGTCGCTGGCGAAAAAGGCTGACTCAGCGGGCAGGGGATCGCTCGGGGCTGAATCCGCAAAGATATGATATTTGAAATCTATTAACTCATATCGTCCGGAAAACAGCAGCGGGCGAAGCGTCTTCAGATAGTGGCGGCTGAGTAAATCATCGCCGTCGAGGAAGGTGACATACTGCCCGCTGGCATGCTGGAGCCCAACGTTGCGTGCGTGTGCTATCCCCCCGTTTTGCTGGGAGATAAAGATAACGTGTGGATGGGCGTAGCGATCCAGCACCTTTTGCGCCAGGGCGGCTGAACCGTCCGTCGAGCCGTCATTAACCAGTACGATCTCAATATCATCATCAACCTGCCGCAATAATGATTCCAGGCTGTCACCCAGAAAATCTTCATTATTATAGAAGGGAATAATAATGCTGAGCAGACGGCCGTTTTCAGCCTCACTCATTGGCATGTTCCCGGGTTTTCTTCAGCGACAGCACGCTGAATATAATCGCCAGAGAAAACGTGATGGTCGCCTCTGAGCTGAAGAAAAGAACGTCACTCAGGCCATAGAAGATCAGTGCCGCACTGACGCCAAGCAGCATCGCGTTTCGTTCGGGCCTGAAAGACTGAACGATCAGGGAAACATAGATTGCCAGCAGGATGAGGACGCCCCAGATACCCTTCAGGGAGTAGGTTTCCAGCACTTCATTATGCATGTGTACGTTAAGATAGCGCTTGGCATTATATAACTTCGGTTCCCCGGCAATGATTTTTAGCGCTTCTTCCGCCCGGTGCTCAGCGGATTGACCCAGTGGCGCATCATTTCCCGTTCGGATAGCGATAATTTGCATCCAGACCCGGGAGAAAATGGAGTTACTCACCTTAGAATTATTGAGCGTTGCATAATTTTTTTGTGCATCATCAATTCTTTTTTCAATTTTATCCTTGAAGATAAATCCGCAGGCGGCAAGCAGCAGTGGAAGAAGCAGTATAATCACGATCTTATGCCGGTGAGATATCACGTTTTTCGTCGCAAGTACCGACAGCCCAATCAGTATCGGGTAAAGCAGCATAGCGGCACGCGTGCCCGTAAATACGATAGAGGCATAGGTAAACATAAACGCCAGCGCATAAAGCACCAGCCGATATCGGGTTTTCAGCATCAGAATGGACTGCATCATCAGCAGGCTAACGGCGGTAAGAATGTAGGCCACTATCGTGGCGCGATCGAAGCCCAGCTCAACGCGTGTATATCGTAACGCAATGCTTTGGTAGAACGCATAGAGATTAATGACAATCCCCGCGGCAATACATAAACAGATGATTTTACGTTGCAGGTTCAGACGTTCATTAAGGGCCAGCAGCAGTACAAAAGCCGTGGCAATAAACAGCCTGGACATGTTCATATAAGAGCGATAGATATTGATGTAGTCGCCCGGAGCTTTATATACAACCAGCCAAAAAAGGGTGCTGAAGGACAATGTCAGAAACAGTCCCGGCAGGATCAGGTTTTTTTTGTTATGGATGTAATATCTAAAATTGAACAAAAAACAGAAAAAAGCGAAGTACCCGCTCAGATAGAATAAATCACGCCCCGTACTGGGTAAAAAAGGCAGTGTCAAAATACTGATTGCACAACACGAATAGGCAAGATAACTCCATAATGGTGACGGAGTGGTGTTGTTGAAAATGCCGGCTAAATTTCTCACATCATTTCTCTTTTTTGTAATATTCAAGCGTGGTGTTAAATTCATCCTTAAATACTTCAAAATTAAAGTTTTCTAGTGTGAAGCGTTGTGCATTTCTGCTGTAGGACTCGTAGTGATTTTCCATCATCAGTTTTTCGACGGCGTTCGCGCAGTCGATATGTGAAACCAACTTTGCATCGACCAGGGAATCCTGAATGGGATCGTAAACCTGATGGGGGAAATCGACTTCAATACCCGTAAGCGTTTTATGCTGTTCAATACTGACTGAAGGGACGATGCCGATGCCGCAAACGCCCTCTTTAACCGCTTCTGGCTGTCCGTCCACCATGGGGAAGACAACGGGAACGCCAAAATATAAAGATTCCATGCATGAAAGCCCAAATGGCTCGGTCACCGGGGTGCTGAGATAAATGTCCGTACGGTTAAAAAAATCCGCAACATTATGCTGAAAGCCGCTGAACGTAACCCGATCGCCCAGCTGTAACCTTTCTGCCAGCGCCTCAAATTCAGCCCGGTCCGGACCTTTCCCGGCAATTTCCATCACCACGTTATGGCCACGGGCCAGCAGCTCTTTCAGGGTCAGTAATCCAACGCTGATGCCCTTCAGGCTGACCAGACGTGATGCCGTGCCCAAACGAACCGATGTGCTCAGATGGCGCGGCGAGTCCTGGATTCCGTCAGGGGTTTTAATACGGTTAATCACCACCTTATGCGGGCAGGGCAAATTGAAGCGCAGCTCCATGACCCGTTTAGAAGCATAAGAGGCGGAAATAACCCCATCAAGCATCGAGAAAAAACGCAGCGTCTTGGCGTTTTTAGCATAGCGCCATGAACAACCGTGATCGTAGTAAAGCAGCTTGCCGCGTTTGGGTTTTGCAGCCAGCCCTGGGATCAGATCCCAGACGATAATCACGTCTGCACTGGCGCGGGAAATTTTCCACTGCAGAAGATACTTTCGCAGAAACTGCGGGCAGCGCAGCGGCAACGCGTTAAAAAGACGCGTTGCAAATGTCACCTTTTGATGCGGCATTTGCTGCGCAATCTCTTTACCCACTTCGCTACTTACACAGATGATTTCGTTACTGTTATCATCCGCTTCATTAAGATACTGCAAAAAAAGGCGCTCTACGCCGCCCATTTTTCCCAAATTAATGATGTGTAGTTTCTTCATGAAATGACCTTGCTCAATGCCTCATGCACGGACGCAGCACTTAACGTTTCCATGTTTTTATCCGGAGAAATCAGCGCAAACTGATTCTTGCCGTAACCCCCGATCAGCCCGGGATCGGTTGGGCCATAAAGCGTGATGTTCGGGCGGTCCAGCGCGGCGGTCAGATGGCTCAGGCCGGTATCGACCGAGACGACCGCACGTGCGCCAGCCAGCGTCCGGGCGACCTGCTCCAGCGTCAGCTTTGGCAGCACGTCAACGAAATCAAAGCCTTCAGCCAGGCGAATAGCCCGCTGATGCTCGTGTTCCGCACCCCAGGGAAGCTTTATCCTTAACCCTGTAGGCGCTATTAAACCAATAAGTTCACGCCAGTGGCTTTCCGGCCAGTGCTTATTGTCGCGCGTAGTGGCATGCAGAAACACCAGATACCGATGAGCATCTTCCGGCAGCGCATCAACAAAGTGTTGGGCAATGGCGTAATCACCCGTTGTTTCCGGCAGCGTGTAACCCAGGCTTTTGGCGAACAGCTCCCGTGTACGCTGTACGGCGTGCTGCTGCTTGTTGATCGGGTGACGACGGTCGTACCACCAGCTGGCAAAAGGTTCACGTGCGCTGCGGCTGTCCGCACCGTGCTTGACGCCTTTTGCCAGGCGTGTGACCAGCGCCGCACTTTTAATCAACCCCTGCGCATCCAGCACCACATCATACTCTCGCGACTGTAGCTCGCGCTTGAATGCCACGCGCTCTTCGCGGTTCTGGCTGCCAAACCAGTGTTTACGCCAGCGGCGAATGGCCACCGGCAGCACGCGATCCACGGCAGGATGCCAGGATGGGATCTGAGCAAAGCCCTCTTCAACGACCCAATCAAAACGAATTCCGGGAATAGCCTGCATTGCGTCCGTTAATGCTGGTAGCGAGTGCAATACATCTCCCATCGAGGAGGTTTTAATAATCAGAACCCGCATTCAAACTCCTGGAGTAGGGCAAAGCGTTTCCAGCTCGGCGATAACGCGCGCTGGAGTAATATCAATCAAACTCTGGTGATAGCCTTCTGCAGCATCACCCTTGCGCACTTTATGATAGCCCTCGATCAAACGTATCACCCGGGCCTTGTCGGACAGCGGCGGCGTAAAATCAGGGCTGCTTGGACCGTACAGTGCGACCAATGGGCGATCGAGGGCCGCGGCAATGTGCATCAGCCCTGAGTCGTTGCTCACTACGGCATGGCAGCAGGCCAGTAGGATCACCGCCTGTTCCAGCTGGGTTTCGCCAGCAAGATTGCGGCAGTGCTGTCGGCTGTTTTCGTCCAGTGCCGCAAGGATTTGTTCGCCGGTTTCATGGTCTTTTGCCGAACCGAACAACGCTACCTGATAGCCCTGGTCGATCAGATGCTGCGCCAGCGCGGCATAGTGATAGTGCGGCCAGCGTTTCGCGGGGCCAAATTCCGCGCCCGGGCAAAAGCCAATCAGCGGTCGGTCGGCGGCGAGGTTAAACGCGGCGGCGGTTGTCTGCTTTTCCGCTTCCTGCACTGACAGCCTGGGCCACAGCAGCGGTTGGGGAAGGTCGCGGGCGCTGGCAATGCGCGATTTGTCGTATGCCAGCGCGACGTAACGCTGCACCATCAGCGGAAATGCAGCTTTATCGAGCGTGCGGATATCGTTCAGCAGGCCATAACGCATTTCACCGCGCCAGCCGGTGCGGCGTGGGACCGCAGCAAAAAATGGCACCAGCGCGGATTTAAACGAGTTGGGCAGCACAAAGGCGCGATCGTAGCCCTTATCCCGCAGCGCCTTGCCAAGCCGACGGCGTTCTCCCAGCTCCAGTGCGCCGTGGCCCAGCGGCATCGCCAGGGCCTCGTTCACTTCCGGCATGCGCGACAGCAGGGGCCGACACCAGGCCGGAGCCATGACATCAATCGTCGCTTCGGGATGTTCAGCCTTCAGCGTGCGATACAGGCTCTGCGACATCATCATATCGCCGACCCACGACGGGCCAATAACCAGAATTTTCATTGCCTGCCCCGCTCCGTTAACCGTTACGGTTCAGCCACGCCATATATTCAGCCACCCCTTCGGCGACGGTTTTGAACGGCTTATCGTAGCCAGCGGCGCGAAGTTTGGTCTGATCGGCAAGCGTAAATGCCTGATAGCGGCCTTTCAGTTTTTCCGGGAACGGAATGTATTCGATCTCACCTTTCTGGTGATAATTCAGTGCAGCATCCGCCACTTCCTGGAAAGATTCGGCGCGGCCGGTGCCGCAGTTAAAGATGCCGGAAACGCTGTTTTCCCAGAACCACAGGTTGACGGCCGCAACGTCTTCGACGTAGATGAAGTCGCGCTTAAATCCGTCGCTGCCCTCGAACAGTTTCGGATTCTCGCCGTTTTTCAGCTGGGTATTCAGGTGGAATGCCACGCTGGCCATGCTGCCTTTGTGGCCTTCGCGCGGCCCGTAAACGTTGAAGTAGCGGAAGCCACAAACCTGCGACTGCGCTTCAGGCAGGATGCTGCGGACATAATGGTCAAACAGCATCTTGGAGTAGCCATACACGTTAAGCGGCTCTTCAAACTGGCGCTCTTCAATAAAGTCGGCGTTACGGCCACCGTAAGTGGCGGCGGAAGAGGCGTACAGGAAGGGAATATCATGCTCAAGACAGTAATGCAGCAGCTCTTTAGAGTACTGATAGTTGTTATCCATCATGTACTTGCCATCCCACTCGGTGGTGGAAGAGCAGGCGCCTTCGTGGAACACGGCTTCAACGTCGCCGAAGTCTTCATCGGCCAGAATGGCAATCAGGAAGTCTTCTTTATCCATATAGTCTGCAACATCTAAATCAACCAGGTTGGCAAATTTAGTGCCGTCTTTCAGGTTGTCGACAACCAGGATGTCAGTATGGCCCTTATCATTCAGCGCCTTGATGATATTGCTTCCAATAAATCCAGCGCCGCCGGTGACGATAATCATGAGCTTTAACCTTTACAGTGGGGTAGAGCAGGAGGCTCCACGCGCTAATACTCTTATCATAACATCTCAACGAGCCGCAGACAGCCAGAGGAGTCTGTAACCGCAGGGCTGAGAAGAATTATTCCGTGAGATATGCTGCAATATTTGCATCTGACGCCATGTACGTCCGTCATTATGTTGTATTTTCAGTGCACAGTATCGCTGAAAATAGTTGGTGAGGGATAAACATGAAGGATGATTTTTATCAGCAGGTTAAGGAACAGCTGGTCGGTGCGGAACGTGACGGGTTGTTTAAACATGAGCGACAGATTGCGGGTGCACAGCAGGCGGTGATCCAGCTTGCCGACGGCAGCGAGCTGCTGAATTTCTGCGCCAATAACTACCTCGGGCTGGCGAATCATCCGGCGCTGATTACTGCTGCAAAATCAGGGTTGGACACGCACGGCTTTGGCATGGCCTCGGTGCGGTTTATCTGCGGAACGCAGGACAGCCATCGCCGGCTGGAACGTCAGCTAGCTGACTTCCTCGGGATGGAGGACAGCATCCTTTACTCCTCCTGCTTTGATGCCAATGGCGGACTGTTTGAAACCCTGCTGGGCGCTGAAGATGCGGTGATCTCCGACGCGCTAAACCACGCCTCAATAATTGACGGCATCCGCCTCTGTAAAGCCAAACGCTACCGCTATGCCAACAATGATATGGCCGAGCTGGAATCCTGCCTGCAACGGGCGAGGGAAGAGGGCGCCCGCCATATTCTTATCGCCACCGACGGCGTGTTTTCTATGGATGGCGTCATCGCCAATCTGGCGGGGATCTGCGATCTTGCCGATCGCTATCAGGCGCTGGTGATGGTGGATGATTCTCACGCGGTAGGTTTTGTCGGGGAAGCGGGGCGCGGCAGCCATGAATACTGCGGCGTGATGGGCAGAGTGGACATCATTACCGGCACGCTGGGTAAAGCGCTCGGTGGCGCATCCGGCGGTTACACGGCGGCCAAAAAAGAGGTGGTGGAGTGGCTGCGACAGCGATCCCGCCCCTATCTGTTCTCCAACTCGCTGGCACCTTCGATCGTCGCGGCATCATCACAGGTGCTTTCCATGCTGGCGGAAGGCGACGGGCTGCGGCAGCGGCTGTGGGATAACGTGAACTATTTCCGCACCGCGATGCAGGCCGCAGGATTTACCCTGGCCGGGGCCGATCACGCCATTATTCCCGTGATGCTGGGCGATGCGCGACTGGCGCAGACCTTTGCCAGCCTGCTACAGCAGGAGGGGATCTACGTCACCGGCTTTTTCTACCCGGTGGTGCCGGAAGGAAAAGCGCGTATCCGTACCCAGATTTCGGCCTCCCACACGCAGCCGCAGCTGGAACGCGCGGTGGCGGCTTTCACTCGTGTTGGCCGGCAGCTGGGCGTCATTGCCTGATAAGGAGGAGTGATGAAAGCGTTAGCCAAACTGCACGCCCGACCGGGCATCTGGATGCTCAATGATGCCCCGATACCCGAGCCGGGGCACAACGATGTGTTAATCAAAATCCGTAAAACGGCGATCTGCGGCACCGACGTGCATATCTATAACTGGGATGCCTGGTCGCAGAAGACGATCCCCGTGCCGATGATCACCGGGCACGAGTACGTGGGAGAGGTGGTAGCAGTGGGGCAGGAAGTGGTCGGTTTCCGCCCCGGCGACCGGGTTTCCGGCGAGGGGCACATTACCTGCGGGCACTGCCGTAACTGTCGGGGAGGGCGCACCCACCTGTGCCGCAATGCCATTGGCGTTGGCGTGAATCGTCAGGGCTGTTTTGCCGAATATCTGTCTATTCCGGCGGTTAACGCCTTCAAAATTCCCGACAATATTCCGGACGACCTGGCGGCCATCTTCGATCCCTTCGGCAACGCGGTACATACGGCGCTCTCTTTCGATCTGGTTGGCGAGGACGTATTGATTACCGGTGCAGGGCCGATCGGTATTATGGCGGCGGCCATCTGTCGCCACGTTGGCGCGCGGCATGTGGTGATCACCGACGTTAACGTATACCGGCTGGCGCTGGCGAAAAAAATGGGCGTGACCCGGGCGGTTGACGTCAGCCGGGAGGATCTGACGTCGGTGATGAGTGAACTGGGGATGACGGAGGGCTTTGATATCGGGCTGGAGATGTCGGGCGTACCTGCTGCTTTTCGTTCCATGCTGGGGGTGATGAACCACGGCGGGCGCATAGCCATGCTGGGCATTCCCTCAGAGGAGATGGCCATCGACTGGAATCAGGTGATTTTCAAGGGGCTGTTTATCAAAGGTATTTATGGCCGGGAGATGTTTGAAACCTGGTACAAAATGGTGGCGCTGCTGCAGTCCGGGCTGGATTTAACGCCGATAATTACTCATCGCTTCGACATCGATGATTTCCAGCAGGGATTTGATGAAATGCGATCCGGCCATTCGGGTAAGGTGATTCTGAACTGGTCGTCGTAAAACGTTGCCGCCAGCAGGCGCTGGCGGCAATGGGATTATCGTGTGAAATCAGGCTTTAATCCCGAAAACTGCTGCGACAGCGTTTTCAGTAGCGGGCTGTTGGCAACACTTTCAGCAACAATCCCCAGTGCCAGCGTGGCCGGAACCGGCGGGGTTTTCACCGGGCAGTTTTTGCCCACGCGGAACGGATTGCGCGGTTTGGCGGGCTGAGATTGCGTATCCGCCGGCAGCGGCGCGTTGCTGTAATGCTGCGGTTCGTTAAGCAGCTGGCTTGGACGCACCAGCGTGATATCGGCAGGCAGGGTTGGCAGCATCTGCTGCAGCACGCGTACCGTTGTGGGATGGGGATGCCCAATCGCGATAGCCGAGCCGTCCCGCTGAGCCAGCTTTACCGCCCGGGTAAACTGCCTGCGGATATCCGCCTCATTCTGCGTATCATCCAGGAATACGCGACGCTTGATCACCCTGACGCTGGTTCCGGCGGCGGCGCGCGTTGACTGGCTGTTGCCGATGGTCATGCTGTCGAGGAAATAAAAGTTATAGCGGTCAAGGACCTGCATCACCTTTTGCATACCGGGCAGGCTGGAGGTCATTGCGCTGCCCATATGGTTATTCAGCCCAACGGCATAGGGGACGTCTGCGGCGGCCTCGCGGACGATGCGCGCAATTTCATCCACGGACATGTCCGGGCGCAGGGTATCTTTTTCCAGGGGTTGTTTGCTGAGCGGGGCCATCGGCAGGTGGATGAGCACTTCATGCCCGCGCTGGTGGGCCTTGGTGGCCATCTCCCGCGCGTGCGGCGCATTAGGCAGCACCGCGACGGAAATGGCCGCAGGCATCTGCAGCACCTGATTCTCCTGCGCGGGGCGATAGCCAAAATCATCGATCACGATGGAAAGCTTTCCGGCAAACGACGGGCTGGTCATGAGCAGTGCAACCAGCAGGCCGCTGAATTTCCTTAACTGAAACAAACTTATCTTCCTAACCACGGCAGTGGATTAACGGCCTGTCCCTGGCGGCGGATTTCGAAATAGAGTGAAGGCGTGCCGCGGCCACCGCTGTTGCCGACCAGCGCGATGGGCTGTCCTGCCCTGACCTGGGTTCCCACGCTCACCAGCGCACTCTGATTATAGCCATACAGGCTCATATCACCCTTACCGTGCTCCACGACGACAACCAGCCCGTAGCCCTGCAGCCAGTCGGCCATCAGCACCCGGCCATCGGCGATCGCCTTCACTTCCGTTCCTTCCGGCGCGGCGATCACCAGGCCCTTCCAGCGTAGCTCGCCCTGCAGCTGTTCACCAAAGCGGTGTTCAATACTGCCGCGCACTGGCCACAGTGCCTGTCCTGCCGGCCGGCCAAGCCCACCGGTGCGGGAAACCAGTGCCCGCTCGCTTTCGGTAGGCTTATAGGTGGTGCCTTTACGCTTCGCCTGCGCTTCACGCTCGCGGACCTTCTGCGCCTCACGGGCTTCGCGCTCGGCACGGGCTTTCGCTTCCCGTTCGGCTTTGGCTATCTTGTCGCGCAGGCGGCTTTCGTTCTGCCGCAGCTCGACAAGCTGTGCCTGGTCTTTCTCAAGGGAGGATTCCAGCGTTGTCAGCGTCTTTTTCCGCGCCTGCCGCGCACCCTCAAGCTTTTGCTGCTGCGTCTGCTGCTGTTCAAGCAGGGATTTTTGCTGCGCCTGCTTGTCTACCAGGCTGGCTTTTTGTGCGGAAAGATCGCTGCGGGTTTGCTTCAGCTCATCGATGGATTTTTGCCGGGCATCGTTGAGATAGCCGAAATAGGCCAGCATGCGCTCGCTGCGCTGGCTCTCTTCGCCGCTGAGGATCAGCTGCAGGCCGCTGTGCTGACCCTGGCGGAAAGCGGCATCCAGCTGCTGCGCCAGCATCGATTCCTGCTGCTGCTGCTGCTTCTGAAGCTTGCTGATGGAGGCGGTGAGGGAACTGATATCTTTACTCAGTGAACCCAAACCCGACTGCGTTTCACGCAGCTGGCGGCTGGCCTGAGCGATGACTTTTTCCTGAGCCTGGAGCTGATCGATAAGTTTGCTGCGCTGCTGTTTTTGCAGCTGGACGCTTTTCTCTTTTTCAGCGATATCCTGCTGGATACTCTGCAGTTGTGACTTGTTGTCTTCGGCGGCGGAGGCAGAAAAAGACCACAGCAATGCGCTGGTGCACAGGACACTGACGGTCAGGATGGACAAGCTTGCACGTAGCGATGGCGCAGATGCCGGCTTGTTACGTGGGGTCCATGAATGTATCACTGTTGCTTTTTCCCTCATAGCTTAGGATTATTCCACGATGAACAGCAGCTTACCAGCCATCTCTACCGGGTTTTCAGTTACTGACAGTAACAGTAATTGCGACTCAGTACGGGATTTTCACGCGGCCGGCACGCTTCTCACAACGTCGAGAGACTTCGGCCATTATGGCCGACTGCGCAACAAATAACCGTTCAGGATCGATACACTGTTATCTCAGGATAGTATTTTTCACATAAGGCAACTTTTTTTTGTAATCTGCCGCAGAAAACATAACTCTGAGCAGCTTATCGACTGTACATGACAGCCCTGGCAGGTATACTCAGAAGCCTTATTTTTAGCTTATTAACCCTTCCGGGAGTTGTTACCCCTCATGCAAGATATTATGCAGTTTGCAGGCAATCACACAATTTTAAGTCTGGCGTGGGTTGTTTTGCTGGTTTTGGTGATCGTGACTACCGTTAAGGGTCTGTTCTCCAAAGTAAAAACGATTAGCCGCGGTGAAGCGACCCGTTTAATCAACAAAGAAGATGCCGTGGTTGTAGATGTGCGTGGGCGCGATGACTTCCGTAAAGGCCATATTTCAAATGCCATTAACGTACTGGCTGCAGATATCAAAAAAGGCAGCTTCAGCGAACTGGAAAAACACAAAGCGCAGCCGGTGATTGTGGTTTGTGCCACCGGCACCTCGGCAAATGAATCCGCGTCGCAGCTGAACGCTGCCGGATTTGCGCAGGTGTATGTGCTGAAAGACGGCGTTTCCGGCTGGAGCGGCGAGAATCTGCCGCTGGTTCGCGGTAAGTAAACTTCAGGAGTGTCGGCATGGCTAACATTGAGATCTATACCAAAGCGACCTGTCCTTTCTGCCATCGGGCCAAAGCGCTGTTGGATCAGAAAGGCGTGAGCTACCTCGAGATCCCGATTGATGGGGATGCCGAACTGCGTGAAGTAATGATCAAACGCAGCGGCCGGACTACCGTTCCTCAAATTTTTATTGATGCACAGCACATTGGCGGCTGTGACGATCTCTTTGCGCTCGACGGCCGCGGCGGTCTTGACCCGCTGTTAAAAAAGTAACGGGCTGAGCACGCACTGAGCGCTCACAGACTGAATAACACTGCGGCACAATAACGGATTATTAACCCATAGGATTACGTATCATGTCAGAACAAAACAACACCGAGATGGCTTTCCAGATCCAGCGTATCTACACCAAGGATATTTCTTTTGAAGCGCCAAACGCTCCACAAGTATTCCAGAAAGAGTGGGAACCTGAAGTTAAACTGGATCTCGATACCGCGTCGACTCAGCTGGCTGATGACGTGTATGAAGTGGTACTGCGCGTCACCGTTACCGCGACGGTAAACGATGAAGCCGCATTCCTGTGTGAAGTTCAGCAGGCGGGTATTTTCTCCGTTAGCGGTATCGAAGGCACGCAGATGGCGCACTGCCTGGGCGCATACTGCCCGAATATCCTGTTCCCGTATGCCCGTGAATGCATCACCAGCCTGGTTTCTCGCGGTACGTTCCCGCAGCTGAATCTTGCACCGGTTAACTTCGACGCGCTGTTTATGAACTATCTGCAGCAGTCAGAAGGTGCAGCGCCGCAGCAGGATGCTTAATGCGTAACTCTCATGCTTCCATGAGCGTCATCGGTGCCGGCTCGTACGGCACCGCCCTGGCGATTACGCTGGCTCGTAACGGCCACGAAGTGGTGCTGTGGGGACATAACCCGCAGCATCAGGCACAGTTACAGGCCGATCGTTGTAACACCGCTTTTCTTCCCGATGTGCCTTTCCCTGATACCCTACAGATAGAAACCGACCTGGCGAAAGCGATTGCTGCCAGCCGGGATTTGCTGGTAGTGGTGCCGAGCCACGTATTCGGTGACGTTCTGCAGCAGATCAAACCGCATCTGCGTGCGGACTCCCGTCTGGTGTGGGCGACAAAAGGCCTGGAGAAAGAGACCGGCCGCCTGCTGCAGGATGTTGCGCGTGAAATCCTTGGCGACACGATCCCGCTGGCGGTGATCTCCGGCCCGACCTTTGCCAAAGAACTGGCTGCGGGTTTGCCAACGGCCATTGCCCTGGCGGCAACCGACAGCGTGTTCGCAGATGAATTACAGCAGCTGCTGCACTGTGGTAAAAGTTTCCGGGTATACAACAACCCTGATTTTATCGGCGTTCAGCTCGGCGGCGCGGTGAAAAACGTCATCGCTATCGGAGCGGGAATGTCGGATGGTATTGGCTTTGGTGCCAATGCCCGTACGGCGCTGATTACCCGAGGCCTGGCTGAAATGAGCCGCCTGGGAGCCGCACTGGGAGCGGATCCCACCACGTTTATGGGTATGGCTGGTCTGGGTGACCTGGTGCTGACCTGTACCGACAACCAGTCGCGCAACCGTCGTTTTGGCATGATGCTGGGCCAGGGCGCAGATGTTGAAGGTGCCCAGCACACCATCGGTCAGGTGGTGGAAGGTTTTCGCAACACCAAAGAAGTGAAAGCGCTGGCTGCGCGTTTCGGTGTTGAAATGCCAATCACCGAGCAGATTTATCAGGTACTTTACTGTGGTAAGAATGCGCGCGAGGCGGCGTTAAGCTTGCTTGGGCGTACCAGGAAAGATGAGAACAGCGGTAGCTGAATTCGCATTCATCGTACCGCCGTCTGCTGGCGTCCCGATCGGACGCCATTTTTAATGGGGAGTGAGTCATGTCGTGTGTAGAGCCTGAACTGATCTGGGATAACATCAAAACGGAAGCGCGTGCGCTGGCCGATTGTGAACCTATGCTGGCCAGTTTTTACCACGCTACCCTGCTCAAGCATGACAATCTCGGCAGCGCGCTGAGCTATATGCTGGCTAACAAGCTGGCGAATCCGATCATGCCGGCGATCGCCATCCGTGAAGTTATCCAGGATGCCTATTCGCAGGATCCGTCGATGATTGTCTCCGCCGCCTGCGATATCCAGGCGGTGCGCCAGCGCGACCCGGCGATCGATAAATACTCGACGCCGTTACTTTATCTGAAAGGTTTCCACGCGCTGCAGGCGTATCGCATTGGCCACTGGCTGTGGCATCAGGGCCGTCGTGCGCTGGCGGTATATCTGCAGAACGAAGTGTCCGTCTCGTTTGCCGTGGATATTCACCCGGCGGCGAAAATTGGCCGCGGTATCATGCTTGACCACGCCACGGGGATTGTTGTGGGTGAAACGGCGGTTATCGAAGACGATGTCTCTATCCTGCAGTCCGTTACCCTTGGTGGTACCGGTAAAACCAGCGGCGATCGCCACCCGAAGATCCGTCAGGGAGTGATGATTGGCGCAGGCGCGAAGATCCTCGGCAATATCGAAGTTGGCCAGGGCGCGAAGATCGGTGCGGGTTCCGTCGTTCTGCAACCGGTGCCGCCGCACACGACCGCGGCCGGCGTCCCGGCGCGTATTGTCGGCAAGCCTAACAGCGATATGCCATCAATGGATATGGACCAGCACTTTAACGGCATGGTGCCAGGCTTCGAGTTCGGTGACGGGATCTGAGCCTGGCTCAAATCTCAGCTTCTCAGCAACGCACCCGCATAGCCGAGCTGCCGCCACGCTTCATACACCACCACCGATACCGCATTTGACAGGTTCATGCTGCGGCTTTCTGCCATCATTGGGATCCGAATTTTTTGCTGTGCGGGCAGGGCATCCAGAATGCTCGCCGGCAGGCCGCGCGTTTCCGGGCCAAACAGCAGATAATCGCCATCCTGATAGCTTACCGCGCTGTGGGCAGGGGTTCCCTTGGTGGTGAGTGCAAACAGGCGCTCAGGCGCTTCTGCGGCGACAAACGCCTCATAGTTTGCATGATGCTTAATGGCGGTGAATTCGTGGTAGTCCAGCCCGGCGCGGCGCAGTCGTTTATCATCCCAGGCAAAACCCAGCGGCTCGATAAGATGCAGCTGAAAGCCGGTATTGGCGCACAGGCGAATAATATTGCCGGTATTCGGCGGAATTTCAGGTTCGAATAAAACGATATGTAGCATGGAACGGCCCTCTGATACGAGGGCCGAAGGATAGCAAATTATTCGTGCTGAGTGGTATACAGCGGCAGCCAGATGGTCAGCCGGAGCCCGCCCAGTGGGCTGTCATCGGCTTTGACCCAGCCATGGTGCTGCTGAATGGCGTTTTCCACAATCGCCAGCCCCAGTCCGGTACCGCCGGATTCACGGTCGCGGGCTTCATCGGTACGGTAGAACGGCCGGAAAATCTGTTCCCGATCCTCCGGGCTGACGCCCGGGCCATCATCATCCACATGGACGGTGACGCCTTTTTTATCAACCGAGAAGCTGACCGAAATTTTGCTGTGCGAGTAGCGCAGGGCGTTACGGACGATATTTTCCAGCGCGCTGTCGAGCGTGCTGGGGTTACCGTACAGCGGCCACGGACCCGGTGGATAAGGCACCTCCAGCGACTTGCCCATCTGTTCCGCTTCGAACTTCGCGTCCTCCAGTACATCCGACCACAGGTGATTGGCTTTTATCGCCTCGCTGACCAGCGCATTTTTGTGCTGAGTTCGCGATAGCACCAGCAGATCGTTAATCATACCGTCCAGGCGCTGGGCCTCCATCTCAATACGCTCCAGCTCTTTGGCTTCGCCGTGGCGGCGGCGCATCAGTGCGGTGGCAAGCTGCAGGCGCGTCAGCGGGGTACGCAGCTCATGTGAGATATCGGATAACAGCCTCTGCTGTGAGGTCATCATCCGTTCCAGCGCGCTGACCATCTGATTGAAGCTGGCACCCGCGGCAAGGAATTCCTGCGGTCCGGCTTCCAGTTCCGGGCGCTGGCGTAAATTCCCGGCGGCAACATCATCCGCTGCGTGTTTCAGCTTACGAGCGGGTTTTGCCAGGCTCCACGCCAGCCAGAGCAGCAGCGGTGAACTGATCAGCATGGTGACGATCAGCAGCAGCAGCGGCCGGTCAAACAGCAAATTAATAAAGTCGAGCTGTGAACTGCTGGCGGGACGGATCAGATAAAGCTGGTAGCTGTCTTCCCCATCCCGCACGGAGAACGGGCCCGCCATTTCCAGGCGGCCATATTTTTTCTTCTGCGGCTGATCGGAATTATCAGACTGGCCGATAAAGTTACGGATCACCTGCATTTCACTGTGCTGTGCGCCAATGACCCGGCCTTCGCTGGTGACCAGCAGCAAGCGCTGGCCGGGGGGAGCCCACTTGTCAATTGCGCGAAACAGCCTGCGCCACCACATCAGATCGTTGGGCGGATCCTGTGACAGCTCCGCCTCAACGTGCTGCTCAATCATCACGCCCTGCCGCTCCTCGCTATCCAGCAGCGGCGTCATCTGGCGGGAGTCGAGTTTCGGCAGCATTAACACCAGCATCAGCACCAGTGCCAGCGTCAGCCAGAATATGGCAAAGATGCGGGTGGTCAGGCTGGATATCATGTTGCGGATACCATCAGATAGCCGCGTCCACGCAGCGTCTTGAACCACGGATGCTCATCTTTACGCTCCGGCAGTTTGCGCCGCAGGTTTGAGATGTGCATATCGATGGCGCGATCGAACGGCGTCAGGCGCTTGCCAAGCACTTCCTGGCTCAGATGTTCACGTGATACAACCTGGCCTAAATGCTGTGCCAGCAGGTAGAGCAGGGTGAATTCTGTGCCGGTCAGATCCAGCGTCACGCCGTCGAAGCTGGCTTCCTGTCGGCCCGGGTTCAGGCGCAGTAAATCCACCTCCAGCGTGGGCGAACTGTTATCGTGCTGTTGCTGCTGCTCACTCCAGTTGGAGCGGCGCAGAATGGCACGAATACGCGCGACCAGTTCGCGATCGTTGAACGGTTTTGGCAGGTAATCGTCCGCCCCCAGCTCAAGGCCGAGTACACGGTCCAGCTCGCTGCCGCGAGCGGTCAGCATAATCACCGGCGTCTGATGCTGTTGACGTAGTTCTTTCAGGGTATCGATGCCGTTTTTCTTCGGCATCATCACATCGAGTAATAGCAGGTCGACACTGCTATCCAATAGCGCCAGCGCCTGTTCACCGTCACCGGCAACCAGCACATTGAAGCCTTCCATTTCCAGCAATTCTTTCAGCAGCGAAGTCAATTCGCGGTCATCGTCAACCAACAGGATTTTATTCATTTTTTATTGCCCTCCGCAGGCAAAATACCGTGAACGAACGCGCTCAATCTATGACTTTACGTAGTTTTACACCCCCTGACGCTAGTTTGCAGCTGGCCCCGTAGACTGAATCTCGTTGAATCGAAATACGGAAACAAACTTGGGAGTAAACGATGCGCAGAGTTACCGCCGTCGTTGTGGTTCAGGCGCTGGTGCTTAGCCTCTCCACCGCATGGGCCGCTGACGCTACGACGAATGACGAGATGCATCACAATGATGGAGCAGGCAGCACACTCAGGCTGGTTCCGCAAAATCACATGTTTGATGGCATCAATTTGACGGAGCAGCAGCGTCAGCAACTACGGGATCTGATGCAGCAGGCACGGCACGATCGTTCTCCTATAAGTATTAACGATTTAGAGCAACTGCACGAACTGATTATTGCAGATAAATTCGATCAGGCAGCTTACGAAGCTCAGGTGGAAAAAATAGCGCAGGCGGAGGTTGGGCGCCAGGTTGAGATGGCCCGGGTACGCAACCAGATGTATCACCTGTTAACACCACAGCAGCAGGCTGTCTTAGAGCAGAAACACCAGCAGCGCATCGATGAATTGCGCAAGCTAACGAACTCGCAGCAGGCTTCGCCTCTGCAGGCAGTACGTAACACCAGCAGTAACCCGTAAAGTACCAGTAAATACTATCCCTGTTTTCCTTGCCATAGACACCATCCCTGTCTTCCCCCTCATGATGAGGGGGTTTTTTTTGCCCATCAGATTCTCACGCTTCTCCGTATGCGCCGGCGCGCAATAATCCCGGGGATTTTTTGTGCTCAAATCTCGTATACTGTCGGTACTTATCCTGCCGGAGTGCGTCATGAATCAACGCTATGCTCGGCTGGTCAACTCGGCAGCACTGGCCGCTACGGTTCTTGCTTCACTGCTGTTGATCATCAAAATTTTCGCCTGGTGGCACACCGGATCGGTCAGCGTACTGGCGGCGCTGGTGGACTCACTGGTAGACATCGCCGCCTCTCTGACTAATCTTCTGGTGGTTCGCTACTCGCTGCAGCCTGCCGACGCGGAACATACCTTTGGGCACGGCAAAGCCGAATCGCTCGCCGCTCTGGCGCAAAGTATGTTTATTTCAGGTTCGGCCCTGTTTCTGTTCCTCACTGGCCTGCAGCACCTGGCCACACCTGCGCCGATGCATGCGCCGCTGGTGGGGATGATTGTGACCGTTATTGCGCTATTTTCTACGCTGATCCTGGTGACTTTTCAGCGCTGGGTAGTGCGCCGCACCCAGAGCCTGGCGATACGCGCCGACATGCTTCACTATCAGTCTGACGTGATTATGAACGGGGCAATACTGCTGGCGCTTGGCCTGAGCTGGTACGGTTTTCATCGTGCGGATGCGCTGTTTGCCTTAGGTATTGGCGTTTGGATCCTGTATAGCGCGTTAAGAATGGGGTACGAAGCCGTGCAGGCTCTGCTCGATCGCGCGCTACCCGATGAAGAACGGCAGGCTATTGAAGAGATTATCGCTGCGAAAGCCGGCATCCAGGGGGCCCACGATATTCGCACCCGCCAGTCCGGGCCAACCCGCTTTATTCAGCTCCATCTGGAAATGGATGACGATTTACCGCTGGTTAAGGCGCATAAGATAGCGGATGAGCTGGAGCAGACGCTGCTGGCGCGTTTTCCCGGTTCAGATGTCATTATTCATCAGGATCCGTGTTCCGTAGTGCCAGTGGAGCCAAAAAATAATTTTTAGTCGTAAACTTTTTTTAAATGAAGACGTTAGCTTTGTTACGTGTAAAACGTGAGTTACCGCAAAAAAAATAGGCAAATCTAGCCTGACCTGAATCAATTCAGCTAACAAGTTTTGATATACTATCAGCTTAACTTAGTCGGTTATCTCTTGTGCGCGCGTCCTGCCGCTCCCGGCGTTCAGAATTCAACATTTGCATCAACAAGTTCAGAGGTTGTCATGATCAAGAAAATCGGTGTACTGACAAGCGGCGGCGACGCCCCAGGTATGAACGCTGCAATCCGCGGCGTCGTGCGCGCGGCGCTGAGTGAAGGACTGGAAGTTTTTGGTATTTATGACGGCTATCTGGGCCTGTATGAAGATCGCATGGTCAATCTGGATCGCTACAGCGTTTCCGACATGATTAACCGCGGCGGTACGTTCCTTGGATCTGCACGTTTCCCGGATTTCCGTAAAGACGAAGTGCGTGCGGTTGCCATTGAGAATATGAGAAAGCGCGGTATTGATGCGCTGGTGGTCATCGGCGGTGACGGCTCCTACATGGGTGCCAAGCGTCTGACCGAAATGGGCTTCCCGTGCATCGGCCTGCCGGGCACGATCGATAACGACGTTGCCGGTACCGACTACACCATCGGTTATTTCACCGCGCTGGAAACCGTGGTGGAAGCCATCGACCGCCTGCGTGATACCTCCTCTTCACATCAGCGTATTTCTATCGTTGAGGTGATGGGCCGCTACTGTGGCGATCTGACCCTGGCCGCGGCGATTGCCGGTGGCTGTGAGTTTATCGTGCTGCCGGAAACCCCTTATACCCGTGAAGAGCTGCTGGCGGAGATCAAAGCCGGTATCGCTAAGGGTAAAAAGCACGCGATTGTGGCGATTACCGAGCACATCTGCGATGTGGATGAGCTGGCGAAGTACATCGAAGTTGAAACCAAGCGCGAAACCCGTGCAACGGTGCTGGGCCATATCCAGCGCGGCGGCGCACCGGTCGCCTATGACCGTATTCTCGCTTCCCGCATGGGCGCCTACTCCATTGAACTGCTGCTGCAGGGCTACGGCGGTCGCTGCGTGGGTATTCAGAACGAGAAAATGGTTCACCATGACATCGTCGATGCGATTGAAAACATGAAGCGTCCGTTCAAGGGCGACTGGCTGGAAACGGCCAAAAAGCTTTACTGATAAAAAACAAGGCGCTGCGCTCCAGCGCCTTTTTTATGCAAAGTGTTATTCCATAAAGTTATTACAGCTTCTTTTTAATTCTTTAATTCGCAGTCTGCTTTATGTCACGCTCCTTCTCAGATTAAACCTTTGGGAGTGCGTGCAATGAAGAAGTGGAGTGTGGGAATTACCCTGTTACTGGCCTCAACCAGCGTGCTGGCGAAGGATATTCAGCTGCTGAATGTCTCTTACGATCCAACACGTGAACTGTATGAGCAATATAATAAAGCGTTCAGCGCTCACTATAAGCAGGAAACCGGTGACAACGTGGTGATTCGCCAGTCGCACGGCGGTTCCGGCAAACAGGCCACCTCGGTAATTAACGGGATTAAAGCGGATGTTGTTACCCTTGCGCTGGCCTCAGACGTTGATGCCATTGCGGAACGTGGCCGCATTGATAAAAACTGGATCAAGCGCCTGCCGGATAACTCCGCGCCGTACACTTCAACGATTGTTTTCCTGGTACGCAAAGGTAACCCTAAACAGATTCACGACTGGCCGGATTTGATTAAGCCGGGCGTCTCCGTGATTACCCCGAACCCGAAAACTTCCGGCGGCGCACGCTGGAACTATCTCGCAGCCTGGGGATGGGCACTGGATCAGAACAACGGCGATCAGGCGAAAGCACAGGAATACGTTAAGTCGCTGTTTAAGAACGTTGAAGTTCAGGATTCTGGCGCACGTGGCGCCACCAACACCTTCGTTGAACGCGGCATTGGCGATGTGCTGATTGCCTGGGAAAACGAAGCGTACCTGGCGGTGAACAAACTGGGTAAAGATCAGTTTGAAATTATCACCCCGAGCGAATCAATCCTGGCCGAGCCGACCGTTTCCGTGGTGGACAAAGTGGTCGACGAGCGCGATACCCGTAAGGTTGCCGATGAATATCTGAAGTATCTCTATTCGCCGGAAGGCCAGACAATTGCGGCGCAGAACTTCTACCGACCGCGTGATGAGGCGGTGGCGAAGAAATTTGCCAGCACCTTCCAGCCGGTGAAGCTGTTTACCATCGACGGCAAGTTCGGTGGCTGGACGGCGGCGCAGAAAACCCACTTTGCTGAAGGTGGCACCTACGATCAGGTGATGAAGCGTTAAACACCAATCAGGATAAGCGTAAAAAGGCCGACAACACTGTCGGCCTTTTTGTTGTTAGCTGCAGCATGGCGGAGCCGTATTTACCGCTCATCCCGCTGTGAAAGCGCTCCCGCCGATGATTTCACATGACCTTGCGGCCGGCTTCGATTACATTGTGAACGATCGACGGCTGAGGTAAAAATTTGATGCATGGAAGAAAGCGCTTAGCGATTTTGCTGGTGGGGGTGATAGCGGCATCGGCTGGCGCTATGGCTCTGTATTTCAATAACAATGCCGATGCGTTGTGGAAGATTGTTAGCCAGCAGTGCGTGGCGGGCGAGCAGCAGAAAAACGATCCCGCTCCGTGCAGCCTGGTCAGTGAAGCCGATGGTTATGTGGTGCTGAAAGACCGCAACGGTCCGCTGCAGTTTTTACTGCTGCCGATAGCAAAAATCACCGGTATTGAGAGCCACAAACTGTTAAGCCCGGCTACGCCGAACTTTTTATCCGAGGCCTGGCGCGCCCGGCACTTTATGGAAGAACGTCGCGGTTCGGCGATTAATGACCGGGTCTATTCGCTGACGGTGAATTCCCAGTGGGGACGCACGCAGAATCAGCTGCATGTGCATATTTCCTGCCTGCGGCCTGACGTTCGCCAGCGGCTGGATGCACTCGATAGCACGCTGACTGCGCAGTGGCAGACCTACAGACTGGGTGAACATGACTACGTTATACGGGCGATCACCCGCGATGAGTTTAAGCGCACCAGCCCGTTTATCCGCATCGCCAACGAACTGCCCGACGCACGCGAAAAAATGGGCAGGTACGGTGTGGCCATTGCCGCGCTGAAAGACGGGCGGCGAGCGCTGATGGTGGTGGAGCGTAACTGGCTGCTGTTGAACCGGGGCTCTGCGGAAGAGTTGCAGGATCACAGCTGCGCCCTGCTGAAATAGTCAGGCCGGATCCCTCCGGCCCGATAATATTATTTTCCGACCGGCTCCGGGTCGTCTTTATACTGCGCGGTGGCGATCCATGCCGCGCAGAACAGCGTCAGGCGGGCAAAGAAATAGAAAAACGCCATCAGCCCCAGCACGGAACCGAAAGCGGCACCGGACGGTGAGGAAGCCAGCTTCGGCAGCGTCAGGGTCATAATAAACTTAATCACCTCAAAGCCAATCGCCGCCAGCAGTGTCCCGCGCAGCAGCGCCTTTTTACGCGGCTTGTGGCGCGGGAGGATCCAGAAAATCCACAGGAACAGCAGATAGTTGGCAAAGATGGAGATCGACAGCGCAATGGTCGTCATGGCCGGGCGCAGCCACTCGATATCCTCCAGCCCCAGCGCCCGTACGATCGACGCCTGGGCCGCGCCGGCAATGGAGGTCAGCGACAGCGTGATAATCAACGCCAGCACCAGCCCCGTCAGCGAAATAAAATCTCGGGAATATTTGAACCAGACTTTTTCCTGATCCTGCGGCGTCCGCTCCCAGACATCACGGGACTGAGCGCGTATCGCTTCACGCAGATTACCCATCCAGCTGATACCCGAATACAGCGCCACCAGCAGGCCGGTTATCCCAACCGTGGTACGCTGTTGAATCGCCGTATTTACCGTATTTTTTAATGTGGCCGCCAGTGCGGGATCGCTGATGCTGGTAACGATCTTATCGATCAGCTCGGTCAGGAGATCCTGATTTGAGGCAAGCAAAAATCCGACGGCGGCAAAAGACACCATCAGGATAGGGATCAGCGAGAGAAATGAGAAATAGGTAATCGCCGCACCAAACTGGCTGCCGAGCCGATCGTTAAATCGTTCACCCGCACGAATGAAATGCGCTACCGCCGGAATGGCACGGAACCAGCTGACCAGCCGGGAAACCCGGGTGATGGATTTATCGACCGTATGGTTCCCGGTTTTGATGTTGATCAGCGGTTTTTCCGCCGTGTGTGTTGCCTGGGGATCGCGCCGTTGAGTATCCGCCATGAATCTTTCTCAGTCCTTTTAATTAACGTTTAATTGCACATTATAGCCTGCCGATCAGGCAACGTAGCGTTTCAGCGCCTGGCTCAGCCATTCAATGAACACCTGAACCCGTCGCGCCTGATTCCGCCGATGCGGCCAGAGCAGCGACAGCTGCATCGGACAGGCCGGGAAATGGGGCAAAATCTCGACCAGTTTTTTTTCTTTCAGCGCGCTCTGCACGCCCACGCGCGGTACCTGAATAATGCCCAGGCCGGCCAGGCAGGCCGAGCGATAGGTTTCCGTACTGTTCACGGTGACCGCCCCGCCGGTTTTAATCAGGGTGGTGGTTTTACCATCAAAATATTCAAAACCGCCGGCCTGAATGCCGAGCTGCTGGCTGTAATGCACCATGGCATGCTGGGAAAGGTCCTTCAGCGATTCCGGCGTACCGAAGCGCGCCAGATAGTCAGGGCTGGCACAGTTAATCAGCGGAAGATGGCCCAGCGGCCGCGCGACCAGCCCGGAATCTTCTAATACACCCACGCGTACCACGCAGTCGAAGCCCTCCCGCACCACATCCACCCGGCGATCGCTGCTGCTCAGCTCCAGTTCAATCCCCGGATAGTGCTGAAGAAATTCGGGCAATAGCGGGATCAGATAGCCGCTGGCCAGGCTGACCGGCATGTCCACCCGCAGCCGTCCGCTGAGCGTGGCCGGATCGTGCTGGAACATCGAGTCCATTTCCTCCAGCGTGGCCAGCACATCACGGCAGCGCTCATAGTAAATCTGACCGTCCTGGGTCAGCTGTACCCGCCGCGTTGTCCGGTGCAGCAGGCGCGAACCAAGACTGTTTTCCAGCGCCTGAATCTGGCGTGACAGGCTGCCTTTGGGTAGCCCAAGGCTGTCCGCGGCCCGGGTAAAACTCTGCATTTCCGCCACGCGTACAAACACTTTCATTGTGTGTATTTTATCCATTATTTCTCTTATTGTTGTTGTGAGTGCAACAGTGAAGCGTAGTTAAGGCTATTTATAGTACGTCAGAGCAGTAATATCCTGTTTTTTGTCCACAGCCCACCCCCTGGAGAAACAAATGAGCGAGAAAATTGCACTGATCACCGGCGGAAGCCGCGGTTTAGGCCAGAATGCAGCGTTAAAACTGGCACAGAAAGGGATTAATATCATTCTGACCTGGCACAGTCAGGAACAGGAAGCGCAGGCGGTCGTCGCGCAAATTCAGGCACTGGGTGCGCGTGCAGTGGCGCTACAGCTGGATGTGGGCGACAGCAGCCGCTTCGATGCCTTTGCCGGACGCGTGCGGCAAACGCTGCAGGAAGTGTGGCAGCGTGACAGCTTTGATTACTTATTCAACAATGCAGGAACCGGCCTCTATACGCCGTTTGCCGACACGACCGAAGCGCAGTTTGACCAGTTGGTGAACGTCCATTTCAAGGGGCCGTTCTTCCTGACTCAAAAGCTGCTGCCGCTGATTGCCGACGGCGGGCGCATTCTGAATGTGTCCAGCGGGCTGGCGCGCTTTACGCTGCCGGGTTCCGGTGCTTACGCGGCCGTTAAAGGGGCGATGGAAGTGCTGACGCGCTATCAGGCTAAAGAGCTGGGAGCGCGCGGCATTGCGGTCAATATCCTCGCTCCCGGCGCAATCGAGACGGATTTTGGCGGTGGTCGGGTACGTGATGATGCCGCGATGAATGCGGCGATTGCCGCACAGACCGCGCTGGGCCGCGTGGGCCTGCCGGACGATATCGGCAACGCCGTCGCCGCTCTGCTGAGCGAGGAGTGCCGCTGGGTTAACGGCCAGCGTATTGAAGCGTCAGGCGGTATGTTCCTGTAATTCACCTGATTACGATTCACTATCGCGGCAGGGAGCGCAGTATCTGTGGCAGCCCCTCCGCGATAGTGAATCGAATTGCCCGCGTATGCCTTACAGTCGGATGGCGCCATCCAGCACCGTGACCGTCTGGCCACCGATCCATACGCCGTCGCTGGCGTAGGTCACGGTCACTCTTCCCGCACGCTGGATGGCGGTTCCCTGATGCACCACGTAGTCCAGCTCCACGCCCCGCGCCTGGAAATAGCGCGCCAGGCAGGCGTTCGCGCTGCCGGTCACCGGATCTTCCGTCAGAGAGCCTTGTTCAATCAGCAGGCCGCGCACCTCGTAGCCATCAGCAACGCCTTTTAGCGGCCCAAACGGCATCACACCGTTAACGTTGGATTTTTTAATCAGTCGGGCAAATTCGACGGCGTCCGGTTTGATCGCCAAAACCGCTTCCGCCGACTTCATCGGCACCAGCAGCCAGCGAATCCCCATATCGGCCACCATCACCGGCAGCTGTTCTTCCAGCTCATCGCTGTTGAGTGCGCTGGAAATAGGAGCGTCGCTGAACGGCGTCAGCACGGCCTCCGGTGAAGAGAAAGCCAGCGCACCGTCATCGCCGATGCGGATCTTCACCAGCCCGACGCCGCACTGCTGCACGATCTGCTGTGGATGGTTCAGCGGAATGCCGGACTCCAGCAGAGCGTGCGCCGTGCCCAGCGTTGGATGACCGGCAAACGGCAGTTCCATATCCGGGGTGAAAATACGCACGCGATAATCCGCCGCCGGTTCGGTTGCCGGTAAAACAAAGGTGGTTTCGGAAAGATTTGTCCAGCGCGCGATGGTTTGCATCTGCTCATCGCTCAGGCCGTCGGCGTCCATAATCACCGCCAGCGGATTACCGTTAAACGGCGTGGAAGTAAAAACATCAACCTGTTTAAAAGGGCGTAGCTGCGTCATAACAATTCCTGTAACCGTAGGACTTATAGGGATACTGACCACACAGTGCGATGATCGGTCGCGGGGGTTGTCAGCCTCGATGATTATGGCTATTACTAGATAATATCAGATAAAAAAGTGACCATATTATGCTGAAAATACTGGGAAGAGCGTCTTCAATCAATGTCAGAAAAGTGCTGTGGCTGTGCGATGAGTTAGGCATCCCCTTTGAGCGCGAAGAGTGGGGCGAAGGTTTCCAGTCGCCGAAAGAAAGCGCCTTTAAAGCGCTGAATCCGAACGCGCTCATTCCGGTTATTCAGGACGATGATTTCATTCTGTGGGAATCCAACACCATTATTCGCTATCTGGCGAACGCCTACGGTGGTGAATGGCTATATCCGCAGGATCCGCAGTCGCGCGCGCGCGTCGATCAGTGGATTGACTGGCAGGCCACCGAACTGAACACCGCCTGGCGCTATGCGTTTATGTCGCTGGTTCGTCATTCCCCGGCGCATCAGGAGCCCACGCTGCTGGCGGCGGCCTGCAAGGGCTGGGAATACACCATGGGGATCCTCAATCAGCAGCTGGATAAAACCGGAGCCTACGTGTCCGGGGACACCTTCTCACTGGCGGACATTCCGGTTGGTCTGTCGGTTAACCGCTGGTATGAAACCCCGCTTGAACATGCCGAGTTTCCTGCCGTGCGCGCCTACTATGAACGTCTTACCGCGCGCGAGGGCTACGCGGCATGGGGACGAAACGGTACGCCTTAGCCATCGTCGCTGGCCGTGACGTCATTACGCCACGCCAGCGGCAATACCGCTCATTTCACAGGCCACGGCACCGGTGCGCTGAAGTGCCCAGATGTAGCGCTCATTAAAGGGGTAACAGCAGGAGAGGCGCAGGGCGTGATTACAGCGCTCGCTCAGGGTGTAAAGTGCACCGGGCGTCAGGCAGATTTTCTCCTGCAGCAGCCGGTGGAACAGCTCAACGCTGTCGATATTGCCGGGCAGTTCAACCCAAAAGACAAACCCTCCGCTGGGGCGGGTGGCGCGCGTTCCGTGCGGGAAATGGCGGGCGATAATGCCACGCGCTTCTTCCAGCTGGGCGGCGTAGCGGCGGCGCAGCGAGCGCAAGTGGTGATCGTAGCCGCCGGATTCCAGAAAGATCCCCAGCGTTTCCGACAGCAGGCGCGATTCGGCCAGCGAGGAAACGGATTTCAGCCGGGCCAGTTCCTGGCTAAAGCGCCCGGCGGCAATCCAGCCGAGGTGAAAATCGGGGGCTACGGTCTTGGTAAAGCTGCTGCAGTACAGCACCCAGCCGTTTTCATCAAAGGCTTTGACCGCGGGCGTCAGCGGCCAGCAGAACTGCAGCTCCGCATACAGGCCATCTTCCAGCAGCGGCACCTCGTACTGATTCACCAGCCGCGCCAGCCGCTTTTTCCCCTCCAGCGTCATACTGCTGCCCAGCGGATTCTGCGCGTTTGGCATGGCGATAATTGCCTGAATGCGCCGCTCCTGCAGCATCAGCTCCAGCGCATCCAGCGACAGGCCGTGCTGCGGGTCGGTGGGGATCTCCAGCACATTTAGCCCCAGGCTGGCAATCAGTGGGAAGAGGTAAAAATAGGTCGGTGTTTCCAGGCCAACGCAGTCGCCGGGCCGGGTGACCGCGCGTAGCGCCAGCTGAAGAGCTTCCATGCAGCCGTGAGTCAGCGTCACGTCGTCCGTACTGATGCGGATGCCTAAATCCATCGAGCGGCGGGCGATTTCACGGCGCAGGCGCAGGCTGCCCGGCGGCAGGGCATAGCGGCCAATCAGCTCGGGTTCGCGGCGCAGCAGAGAGGCCATAATGCGGCTGATTTTTGCCGTCGGGAAAAAATCGCTGTTCTGCGGGCAGGCCAGCGAGATATTGGTGTAGTCGGCGTGGTTTTGAGCGGCAAAAACGGCGTCGATAAGGTCGAGTTTTTTACTCCCCGGCGAGCGGACGCTGCTGCGCGGCGGAGACTGGTAGGTCAGTGAGGGGAGTGCATCACGCACGTAGTAACCGGACTGCGGCCGCGCCTCAATCAGGCCGCGATCCTCCAGGATGCCGTAGGCGGTCAGCACGGTATTAACGCTGACCTGGTGGCTGGCTGCGCAGCGACGAATGGCGGGCAGGCGGCTGCCGGGCATAAACGTACCCTGCTGGATCGCGGCGGCCAGCGTCTCGGCCAGATTGTGGTACAGCGTTGCCTGCGGTTCAGTAATGGACACAGATCGCTCCTCAACGTATGGGTACAGTGATAACTTAAATCACTTTGTACCCATAACAATACTGTTTTTCTGCATCTGTTACCATTCGTGCCGAGTGAATACACTGACTGTATTCACCCGGAATGCAGGAACTCTCTTATGCTCGATCTCTCTTTTGTCAGCTACGTCACCGTTATGTCAATCACGCCAGGCCCCAACAACCTGATGCTGGCGACCTCCGGGGTCAATTTTGGTATGCGCCGTACTTTACCGATGGTCACCGGGATTATGCTGGGCTGTGCGCTACAGACCGCACTGGCCGGGGCGCTGCTGGAAGTCCTGCTGACGTGGATGGGAGCGATCCGCCTGCCGCTGACGCTGCTGGGCTGCGGCTATCTGCTGTGGCTGTCGTGGAAGATTTTTCGTTCCGGTGCGCCGGAGCTACGCGGAAAAGCGCGTCCGATGACGATGACAGGCGGTGCGCTGTTTCAGGCGGTCAATCCAAAAGCCTGGCTGATGGCGATCAACGTGGCGCTGATGTATACCGTTAACAGCAGCATTCTGGCGGTGATGATCGGCTTTATGGTACTGAACCTGCCCTGCATCCTGGTCTGGGCGATGATGGGCGATCGCCTGGGTAAGCATCTGCAGGTGCAGTGGAAGCTGCAGCTGTTTAATACGGTGATGGCGCTGTCGCTGCTGGCCACCACGCTGTGGATGCTGGTAGAAGCGATCCAGATGGCGTAATTCCCCGGATCCAGCGCAAGAAAAAAGGCGGATATCCGCCTTTTTTCAGTTTCACTTCGCCACGCCGAAGCGTGGGTTTTTCTGCTACAACGTTACTTCCCGACGACGGCTGCTGCCTGTTCGCTGGTTTCATCGTTGGCAGAGGTCATTGGCGCGTAGTCCAGCTGCAGGATGCGGCTGGTGTCCGCCAGCTCTTTCTCCGTGGCGGCGACGTTACCGTTCAGCTTCTGGCCATAGAACGGAATAATCGCTTTCAGTTTGCTCTGCCAGTCTGACGACGCCATCTGCTCTTTGAACACTTTGCTCATCAGATCCAGCATAATCGGCGCAGCCGTTGACGCGCCCGGGGATGCGCCCAGCAGTGCGGAGATAGTGCCGTCCTGTGAGGTGACCACTTCGGTTCCCAGCTTCAGTACGCCGCCTTTTTTGGCATCTTTCTCAATAATCTGCACCCGCTGACCGGCTTTCACCAGCCGCCAGTCCTCTTTGCGCGCGTCCGGGAAGTATTCGCACAGCGCCTTGTGGCGATCGTCAGCGCTGAGCAGGACCTGGCCGACCAGATATTTCACCAGATCGAAGTTATCCATCCCCACGCGCATCATCGGCATCAGGTTGGATGGCGTAATGGAGCCAAACATATCCCACAGCGAACCCTGCTTGAGGAATTTGGTGGAGAAGGTGGCGAACGGACCGAACAGCAGAACCGGCTTGCCGTCCAGCGTACGGGCATCCAGGTGCGGAACGGACATCGGCGGTGCGCCGACGGACGCTTTGCCGTATACCTTCGCCAGATGGCGCTTCACCACTTCCGGATTTTCGCTGACCAGAAACTCGCCGCCCACGGGGAAGCCTGCGTAGTTTTTCATTTCAGGGATCGCCGATTCCTGTAGCAGCGTCAGCGCCGCGCCACCGGCACCGATAAAGACATATTTGGCGCGGATAGTGTCCTGCCTGCCGTCGTTGTTCAGGTCGGCCACGGTCACGTTCCAGCTGCCGTCGCTGTTACGGTGGACCTTGCGCACTTCGTGACGATTTTTCAGGCTGAAGTTCGGGTTCTTCTTCAGCGAGGTGACCAGCTGGCGGGTCACTTCACCAAAGTTGACGTCAGTACCGATCGGAATGCGGGTGGCGGCAACTTTCTGATCGCTGTCGCGACCTTCCATGACCAGCGGCACCCACTGTTTGATTTGTTCCGCGTCTTCTGAATATTCCATCTCGCGGAACAGGCTGCAGTTTTGCAGCGCCGCGTAGCGACGTTTCAGGAAACTGACGTTATCGTTGCCCCAGACGAAGCTGATGTGCGGCACGCTGGTAATAAAGCTGCGCGGATCGCGTAATACGCCACGTTCAACCTGGTGTGCCCAGAAACGGCGTGAAATCTGGAACGCTTCGTTAATTTCTACCGCTTTCTTAATGTCGATAGATCCATCGGCATTTTCCGGAGTGTAATTCAGTTCCATCAGCGCTGAGTGTCCCGTACCGGCATTATTCCAGCCGTTGGAACTCTCTTCGGCGACTGCATCGAGACGCTCTACCATGCCGATCCGCCAGTTAGGCTCCAGCTCCTGCAGGTAGGTACCAAGCGTGGCGCTCATCACTCCACCACCGATCAGTAATACATCAACGTGCTTTTCGTCTTCTACTGCGGCTTTGCTGGTCAAACCCAGCCCCGCCAGAAGTACTGCCATTTTACGCATGAGGATACATCTCCGTATGCTGAATGAATTCAACATGTTAAGCAGGTAAAACAGACCCAATATATCTCTGAACCAGTGAAGTTATTGCGCTAATTCAGGAATGCTAAGCGATTCCATCTGCATTTTTGCTGCAAGTTTAATCACTTTTAGGAAGCATCAGAAATATACCATTGTTACGGGCTAATTAAAAAAGTGTTTAAAGATTAAAAATGAGAATGATAAGTGCGCGGAAATTAGTAACATTTATACGGGCCGTTGAGCGGCCCGATATGTCGGCAGGAAATGAAGGGTAACTGGCTGAACAGGATGGATTAATTACGAGGAGCACTGTCCGGAAGCTTGCGAAGACTAATCGCCAGACGGTTATAAGCATTCATCAAACCAATCGCAATTGTCATATCGGTAATCGCTTTTTCGCTGAATTCTTTTTGCACGACCGCATAAACTTCATCAGGTGCATGGGTTTGTGCGATCAGCGTCAGGGATTCTGCCCAGGCCAGGGCTGCCTGTTCATTGGCTGAAAACCAGTTGCCTGCTTCGCGCCAGACCTGAGTGAGCACAATTTTGTCCCACGGCATCCCTTCTTTATGTAACGCTTTAGTGTGCATATCGATGCAGTATGCGCAGCCGTTAATTTGTGAGACGCGAAGGAAAATCAGTTCGATAATGCTCATCGGTAATCCGCACTGCGCTACATAACCATAGACGCCGCCCAGTGCCTTCATTCCGGCAGGGGAAGTGGCGTTAAAATCAATACGTTCGCTCATCATTGTGTCTCCAGAGACAGGGGTTGGCGTGAATGATCGACAGCGTTTGCTGCTGAAGGCTATTTTCATCGGTTTAATGGGGCGATAAAAGTGCCAGGAATTGAGAAAAAGAGTGGTCCATCCGCCGTACAGACGGCGGAACACATTGGGCTGCAGCGTTACGCCGGCTGTTCGCTGACGGAACAGATTCGTGCCGGGATGGCTCAGGCGATTGCGGAAGGCCGCGTTCCGGCAGGATCCCGCGTGCCCTCCTGCCGCGATCTGGCGGTTGCGCTGGGCGTTGCGCGCGGCACGGTGCGCAGTGCCTACGATATGCTGGTGGACAGCCAGCTGCTGGTGGCCCGTGGCGCAGCGGGTACCTGGGTCAGTGCCGTCCTGCCCGCCGCTCGCGCCGTGCCGCAAAAAGCACCGGTGCTGGCCCCGCTGGCGGATGTGGTCCACGCCTTTGATGTTCCGCCAATGACCTTCCAGATGGGGACAGCCGCCAGCGACGCCTTCCCGGCCAAAGTCTGGTCGCGGATTCTGGCCCGCCACGTTCGGGAGATTGCCGGAGGTGCAACGGGGTATGCCGATCCGCGCGGCAGCCTGATGCTGCGTCAGGAGCTGGTGAGCTATCTGTCGATTGCCCGCGGTATACGCTGCCAGGCGTCGCAGATCGTTATCACCAACGGCTACACCGGTGCGCTGGGCATTATTTGTCTGGCGCTGGGGCTGCGCGGCACGCGCGCCTGGAGCGAAGATCCCGGCTATCTGCTGGCTCGTCGCGCACTGACCCTGGCCGGGATCGAGGCGGTGCCGGTACCGGTGGATGGGCAGGGTATTTCCGTTGCGGACGGCATGCGGCTGGCAGCCGATGCCCGCGTGGCGCTGGTTACGCCGGGGCAGCAGTCGCCGCTCGGCGTGACATTATCCCTTGCGCGCCGCGGTGAGCTGCTGGCCTGGGCGCGTCAGCAGGATAGCTGGATTATCGAAGATGATTATCTCGGTGAGCTGCAGCTGCAGGGGCGGGCGGCCCCGGCGCTGGCGGCGCTGGATGCGGAACGCGTGCTGCATATCGGCACGTTCAGTAAAACGCTCAGCCCGGCGCTGCGTATGGGCTATCTGGTGGTGCCGGACACGCTGGCGGCACACTTTGCGGAAACGGTGGCGCTGCTGGCCCCGGCTTCGTCATCCGTTCTGCATAACGCGGTGGCGGAATTTTTGCGTGAGGGGCACTACATGCGCCATCTGCGGCGGATAAAGCGGCTGTATGCAGCCCGGCTCAGCGAGCTGCTGCAGGCGCTGGAACCGCATTTTGCGCAGCTGTCGCGTGCGGCGCTGGCGGTGATTATTCTGCTGCGGCAGGGCACCCGGGATGTGGAGATTGCAAAGGCGGCGCTGGCTCACGGTATGGCCCCGTCACCGCTGTCGGTGTGGTATCAGGATAAAACGGCTTACTGCGGACTGGTGTTAGGAATAACGAATTTGCCGGACGGTGGGTTTGCCGCAAGTGCGGCCAGGCTGAAGGCGCTGGTAGAGGAGTTTGGTTAACGCTCCCTGCCCCGAAGGGCAGGGATTAGGATCAGGCTTTTTTCGCTGCGGCAGCGGCTTTCACGATAACCGCGAACGCATCGGCTTTCAGCGAGGCACCGCCAACCAGCGCGCCGTCGATATCCGGCTGGCCGAACAGCTCTGCGGCGTTTTTATCATTAACGGAACCGCCGTACTGGATAATAACCTGTGCAGCCACGGTCGCATCCTGCTTCGCGATATGGTCACGGATGAACTTGTGTACCGCCTGGGCCTGCTCAGGAGTCGCAGATTTGCCGGTGCCGATGGCCCATACTGGCTCATAGGCGATAACAACGCCGTTGAAGGCTTTTGCACCCTGAGTTTTCAGCACCGCGTCGATCTGACGAGCGCAAACTTCTTCGGTTTTGCCCGCTTCGTTTTCAGCGTCGGTTTCACCGATGCACAGTACCGGGGTCAGGCCTGCGGCTTTTACGACGGCGAATTTTTTAGCGATGAACTCGTCGCTTTCTGCGTGATAGGTACGGCGCTCAGAGTGGCCGATAATGATGTATTTCGCACCGATATCTTTCAGCATGTCGGCGGAGGTTTCACCGGTGAACGCACCTGACAGGTTTACGTCAACGTTCTGCGCACCCAGTACGATATGGCTACCGGAAATGGCATGTTTTGCCTGATCCAGATAGATCGCCGGTGGGGCAATCGCTACGCCACAACCGTCAACACCGCTCAGCTCGTTCCGCAGACCGGCGATCAGCTCGTTGACCATGTGCTTGCTACCGTTCAGTTTCCAGTTACCCATCACTAATGGATGTCGCATTGTATCCTCCACGCTTAGAGAGTATTAAAGCTGCCGGCAGGCAGCGTTGTCTGCCGACAGTATAGAGATCAAAAATGCGAAAGGCTTTGCTTTTCGTCATCGTTTGCATGAATCGATTCAGGGGGTCGCGAGCGCCAGTTTTAGCGGTTCGATGGCGAAAGTAAGCCCCTTCTCGCCGTTATCCGCCACAATGTAGCGCAACGCCCCCTCCGTCTGCTGGTAATATCGCGAATTCTTGCCTTTCGTCAGCAGATCGTTCACCCGCTTCTGGCTCTGTTCTTCGCTGAGCATCGGTTCAAAGAACCGCACAAACGCCGTCATATAGGCCAGTGCCTTTTCCCGCGCGGCTTTCTGATCCGGCCCGGGGATCGGTAGCCAGGTAATCTGGAGCGTTTTGATCTTCCCGCTGCCGTGTTCAAGGGCCGTGGACGCATAAAGATTTTCGTTGATCTTACTGGCGGCACGCGTCAGATTGCTTTTATCATCTGACGTGTCAATTGCGCGATATTCACCTAACGGTAATGTTGCGTTGGCAGCATTATATTTTTCCCGAAACTGGCCAATGGTCATATCGAAGGTTGGGGCACCCATTTGCAGATAGGGTGCCGCAGGCATATGTTCAGCCCGGTCCTGAGGATCGGCTTTTGCTGTAGCGATGGTCAGTGTGGTCAGCAGGATAATCGCTGCCCAGATCGCTTGATTCATTTTCATGGCCCTAACCAGTAAACTCTGCTCAAGATTAAAACGGACAATGACTGGAAAAGTCAAAGGGCACCCGACGCTGGAATAAATAATGACTCTACAACAATGGTGTTTTTCGTTTCGTGGCCGTCTGAGGCGGCGTGATTTCTGGATCTGGCAGGTTGTCTGGATGCTGCTGTTGACGCTGTTGTTCAGCCTCGCCGGTAACGGTTTGATGGATATGCAGCTGGCGGCGTTCTGCGTGGTGGCCCTGCTGTGGCCGGTCAGCGCGGTGCTGGTCAAACGACTACACGACCGGAACAAAGGCGGCCAGTGGGCGCTGCTGCTCATCCTGGCATGGGTGCTGATGGCCGGGAACTGGTCGATGCTGCCGGGTGACGCACAGTGGCTGGTCGGCCGCTTTATCCCCACGCTGATTCTGGTCAGTATGATGGTTGAGCTGGGTTTTTTCCGCGGTACGGATGGCGATAACCGCTACGGTAAAGCGGCGCAGTACGTGGTGTTCCTGCGCCGTGGTGCCGCCTGATTACCAGTAGTGCTCGCTGGTCATGTGGCCCGGCTTGCGCTTGAAATGCTTGCGCATCCCGCGCGTATCTTTCAGCAACTGTTGGGTATCTTTCACCATCTCCGGGTTACCACAGAGCATGACGTGGCTGGACTCGGCATCGATTTTCAGGCCGGTCGCCGCCTCCAGCTCGCCGCTGGCAATCAGGGCCGGCACCCTGCCGGTCAGCGATCCTTCGGCTTCTTCGCGACTGACCACCGTCTGAATCTGCAGCTGGCCGTTATAGCGCTGCTGGAGCTGCTGCATCTGCGGCAGATAGCTCAGGTCCTGAGCATAGCGCGCGGCATGGAGCAGTACGATGTTCTTAAACCGTTCCAGCCCTTTCCCCTCTTCCAGGATCGAAAGATAAGGACCAATGGCGGTGCCGGTTGCCAGCATCCACAGCGTGTCGCACTGCGGGATTTCATCGATAACGAAAAAGCCCTGAGCATCCTGGGTAATCATCACTTCATCACCCGGTTTCAGCGCATAAAGCAGGGGGCTGAGTTTACCTTCCGGTACCAGCACCAGATAGAACTCCAGATTTTTATTGCTCGGTGCATTAACAAAGGAATAGGCGCGAACCACGCGCTCACCGTTCACTTCCAGCGACAATTTGGCGTACTGGCCGGCGGTAAAAGGGTCAATAGGGGCGGTCACAATGATACTGAACAGGCTGTCCGTCCAGTTCGTCACTTTTTCTACTCGGGCGTTGACCCAGGCGGCCATAACAAACTCCTTCATTCAGTTGTGGCAGAATTGGCGTCTCTGTGGCTATCTTCCTCAGCTGCGCGTGGTTTTTCCAGTTCCCGCCGACGTTAAAGCTCGTATAAACAAAGTATGAGCACGAATTTACCTAAGCGTAAAAAATGTTTTACAGCCGCGCCCGTTTTTGGTGACAGGTGCGGGTGGCCTATTTTTGGCCCGCCTCTCGCTTTGTCATCCATTCCTGATATTTTCTCCGGCAATAAGCGTATCCATTTATTTGATCCTCTGGATACGAAAAATTTTACCGTTATTTATACTAATGTGGCACGATGAAAAAGATTGAAAATGGGCACCTGTTAGTGGTGCTGATTGCCCTGCTGGCGGTCGGTCAGATGGCGCAGACCATATATGTTCCGGCGATGTCCTCCATAGCGGCCGCATTTCATGTCGGCGATGGTGCCGTTCAGCGGGTGATGGCGGCGTATCTGATGACCTACGGTGCCTCACAGCTGTTTTATGGCCCGCTGTCGGACAGCATTGGCCGCAGGCCGGTGGTTCTGCTCGGCATGGGGATATTCATACTCGGCTCGCTGACGGCCCTGCTGGCGCAAAGTCTGAACGGGCTGGTGCTGGGGGCGGCAATCCAGGGGCTGGGGACGGGCGTGGCGGGCGTAATGGCGCGTACCATGCCGCGCGATCTCTATGAGGGCAGGGCGCTGCGCCATGCCAACAGTCTGTTAAATATGGGTATCCTGGTCAGCCCGCTGATTGCGCCACTGATCGGTGCCGGGCTGACCCGGCTGTTCGGCTGGCAGGCGTGCTTTGCATTTCTCCTGCTGCTGTGTCTGGTAGTCAGCGGGGCTATCCTGCGATGGATGCCGGAAACGCGTCCTCAGGGTGTGCCGTCGCGCTCGCTGCTGTCACGCTATCGTCCGCTGCTGGCCGACAGCAGCTTTGTACGCTATCTGGTTATACTGATCGGTGCCCTGGCCGGTATTGCGGTGTTTGAAGCCAGCTGCGGCGTGCTGATGGGCGGCGTGCTGGGGATGAGCAGCTTCGCCGTCAGCCTGCTGTTTATCCTGCCGCTACCGGCGGCGTTTTTTGGCGCCTGGTTTGCCGGTAAAAGCGATAAACCCTTTAACACCATTATGTGGTACGCGGTGAACAGCTGTCTGCTGGCGGGCGTGCTGATGTGGATCCCCGGCTGGCTGGGCGTGATGAACCTGTGGACGCTTATCGTGCCCGCTTCGCTGTTTTTCTTTGGCGCAGGCATGCTGTTTCCGCTGGCTACGACCGGAGCAATGGAGCCGTGGCCCTACATGGCAGGGACCGCCGGTGCGCTGGTGGGTGGATTACAGAATCTGGGATCGGGCCTGACCGCGTGGTTTTCCGCGCTGCTGCCGCAAAATGGTCAGTTCAGCCTGGGGATGCTGATGTTTGCCACTTCGCTGCTAATCCTGCTCTGCTGGCTACCGCTGTCGAAGCGCCCGGAGCCGCAGACCGTCTGACATGATCGTTATTCGGCGGGGCCGGCAGTCAATGCTGGCCCCAGCGCGAGAATTACAGAATAAACGGGTGGAGGTTATCGTCTTTGCGGTCCAGGTAGTGAATGGACTGGATACGACGAATGGTGCGTGATTTACCGCGGATCAGCAGCGTTTCGGTGGTGGCCATAGTGCCTTTGCGCGTAATGCCCTTCAGCAGATCGCCGCTGGTGATGCCGGTGGCGGCGAAGATCACGTTATCGTTACGCGCCATCTGATCGAGCAGCAGCACTTTTCCGGCATCGATGCCCATTTCATGACAGCGCTGAATCTCCTGTTCGCCGAGGCGACGATTTTCAGGCGTATCGCCTTTTACCTCATGACGGGCCAGTAAGCGGCCCTGCATATCACCGTCCAGTGCCCGGATCGCTGCCGCAGAGATCACGCCCTCCGGCGCACCGCCAATACCGTACATCACGTCCACCTCGCTGTCTGGCATGCAGGTGAGGATAGAGGCCGCCACATCACCATCCGGGAAGGTAAACACGCGAACGCCCATTGCCTGCAGGCGGGCAATGACCGCATCGTGACGTGGCTTAGCCAGCAGCGTGACGGTCAGTTCGCTCAGCGATTTGTTCAGTGCGCCAGCGATGCGCTGCAGGTTCTCTTCCAGCGGAAGATTCAGGTCAATCACGCCTTTCGCACCGGGGCCAACCGCCAGCTTCTCCATATACATATCGGGGGCGTGCAGGAAGGTGCCTTTGTCGCCGACCGCCAGCACCGCCAGCGCGTTTGCCTGGCCCAGGGCGGTCATCCGCGTCCCTTCAATGGGGTCAACGGCGATATCGACCGCATCGCCATTGCCGCTTCCGACTTTTTCGCCGATATACAGCATCGGCGCTTCATCAATTTCCCCTTCGCCAATCACGATCTGACCGTCAATATCCACCTTATTGAGCATGATGCGCATCGCGTGTACCGCTGCGCCATCAGCGGCATTTTTGTCGCCGCGCCCCAGCCATTTATAGCCAGCCAGCGCCGCCGCTTCGGTGACGCGTGAAAATTCAATTGCCAGTTCTCGTTTCATGACGTGCCTCGGAAAAGTGATGAGGCGGGAAGTTTATCACAGGCGGGAAGTGAGGGAGGTGCCCGCAGTCGGCGACTGCGGGCGGGTAAGGCCTTAATTGTCCTGATCTTCCCACGCCTGAGCGCGGGCAACGGCTTTTTTCCAGCCTGCATACAGTACATTGCGCTGGGTGGTTTCAATGCCCGGACGGAATTCGCGCTCAATGACGGATTTAGCACGCACTTCTTCGAGATCTGTCCAGAAGCCGACGGCCAGACCGGCGAGGTACGCCGCGCCCAGGGCGGTGACTTCGCGGACTTCCGGGCGCTCAACGCGGGTGCCCAGGATATCCGACTGGAACTGCATCAGGAAGTTGTTGGCAACGGCACCGCCGTCCACGCGCAGCGACTGCAGGCGGGTATTGGCGTCATTCTGCATCGCTTCCAGTACGTCGCGGGTCTGATAGGCGATCGACTCCAGTGTGGCGCGAATAATGTGGTTGGCATTAGCGCCACGGGTCAGGCCAAAGATCGCGCCACGTGCATACGGGTCCCAGTAGGGTGCGCCCAGGCCGGTGAACGCCGGAACCATGTACACGCCGTTAGAATCTTTCACCTTGGTGGCGAAATATTCGGAATCCGTTGAGTCGCTGATCAGTTTCATCTCGTCACGCAGCCACTGAATGGAGGCTCCGCCGATAAAGACGGCCCCTTCCAGTGCATAGTTCACTTCACCGCGTGGGCCGCAGGCGATGGTGGTCAGCAGGCCGTGAGTCGAGGTAACCGCTTCTTTACCGGTGTTCATCAGCATAAAGCAGCCGGTGCCATAGGTGTTTTTTGCCATTCCCGGCTGCACGCACAGCTGACCGTACAGAGCGGCCTGCTGGTCCCCGGCGATACCGGCGATAGGAATACGCGTACCGCCTTTACCACCGATGTTGGTCTGGCCGTACACCTCGGAAGAGGATTTCACCTCTGGCAGCATTTCACGCGGAATATCAAGGATTTCCAGCATGCGCTGATCCCATTCCAGCTTGTGAATGTTAAACATCATGGTGCGTGAGGCATTAGTAAAGTCGGTGATGTGTACCCGTCCCTGCGTCATTTTCCACACCAGCCAGGAGTCGACGGTGCCGAACAGCAGCTCTCCGCGGCGGGCGCGCTCACGCGAGCCTTCCACGTGATCGAGGATCCACTTCACTTTGGTGCCGGAGAAGTACGGGTTAATCACCAGGCCGGTTGTGTGCTGGATATACTCTTCCAGGCCTTCTTTCTTCAGTTTTGCGCAGTAGTCAGCGGTACGTGGGTCCTGCCAGACGATCGCGTTGTAGATCGGCTTACCGGTTTCTTTGTCCCAGATGATGGTGGTTTCGCGCTGGTTGGTGATACCAATTGCCGCAATCTCATCAGAACGAATATCCGCATGCGCCAGCACCTCGACCAGCGTGGAGCTCTGTGAAGCCCAGATATCCATAGGATCATGCTCAACCCAGCCCGCTTTTGGGTAGATTTGCTGGAATTCGCGCTGCGATACCGCAACGATATTGGAGTCATGGTCCAGGATTACCGCACGTGAGCTGGTAGTTCCCTGGTCGAGCGCAACGATATATTTTTTCTCTACGGTCATAATTTTTTCCTGATGAGTTCAAGAGTGATACCCGCCGAAACGGGTATAGCAGGATTACGCTTTACGCTGTGCAGCGCGCTGTACCACTTCGTCCTGTTTTACCGCGGTCTGGCCCGGCAGATTGCGGCCGATCAGAGAACGGTAACCAAATGCTCCAACGATTGCACCGAGCATCGGTCCGAAGATAGGGACCAGGAAGTACGGAATATCGCGACCGCCGGTGAAGGCCATGCTGCCCCAGCCTGCGAGTGATGCGAACAGCTTAGGACCGAAATCACGCGCCGGGTTCAGGGCAAAACCGGTCAGCGGACCCATCGCGGCACCAATCACGGCAATCAGCAGGCCGATTAACAGCGGGGCCAGAGGACCGCGCGGCAGACCATTGCCGTCGTCGGTCAGTGCCATAATCAGCGCCATCATTACGGCGGTGATCACGGCTTCAACCAGGAATGCCTGCCCCACGCTAATGTGCGGGTTTGGGTAGGTTGAAAACACGCCGGCCACGTCCAGGCTTTCGACGCTGCCGCGCACCAGCTGGTGGGTCTGCTCGTAGTCGAGGAATAAATTGTAATACAGGCCGTACACCAGTGCAGCCGCGCAAAACGCGCCGGCTATCTGAGCAATGATATAGGGAACCACTTTACGCCCATCGAAGTTGGCAAATAACCAGAGGGCAATGCTGACTGCAGGGTTGAGATGCGCACCTGAGATGCCCGCGCTGAGGTAGATCGCCATGGCAACGGCAATGCCCCACACGATGCTGATTTCCCACTGACCAAAGCCGGCACCAGCGAGTTTTAATGCAGCGACACAGCCTGCACCAAAGAAGAGGATGGTCGCGGTACCAAGAAACTCGGCGATGCATTGTCCTTTAAGTGTGCTTGTTGCATGACTCATGTTGAAATTCCTGAAGGCGAGTTAAGAGTTTACTATCTTCGTTTTCTCATTCCCTGAGCCGCCCAAGTCTGTTGTAGGGCTGATGTAAATTTATCGTTAACGAGCATAAACGAGAAATAGCGAAATCAAAAGTTGTGTGCTGTGTCATAAAAATGAGCGAATTCGCGTGTTTCTGGCGCGTACTAATCACGATGTTGCGCGTTTAAGCGGTAACGAAATGCGAAAATATTTAACGCGGGGCCAATCGTCGTCGGTGAAAATGTTACGCAGACCAGGTCTACGCTGAAAATTGTTACAGACTGCGCCCCATATGGCTTAGCCGCTGGACTTGCCCTGCGCGTCTACTTACAATCGAAGGATCGTTGTTATCCGCGGAATGTCGGTTCACTCCTTATCCCTGCGGCTAGCATCATCAGCGCCCTGCGATTAGGAGAGGTTATAGATATGTCATTTGAAGTATTCGAGAAACTGGAAGCAAAAGTGCAGCAGGCGATTGATACCATCACGCTGTTGCAGATGGAGATCGAAGAGCTTAAAGAACAGAATGGAAATCTGAGTCAGCAAGTTCAACATGCTGCTGGCAACAGTGAAGCGCTGGTTCGTGAAAATCAGCAGCTAAAGGAAGAGCAGCATGTCTGGCAGGATCGTCTGCGGGCATTGCTGGGTAAAATGGAAGAGGTTTAAGGTTTCACTTTTATAAAGTGAATCTGCAGAGAGCGGGTGCCATCGGCACCCGTTTTTGTATTCGCTATTCGAGATCGAGCGGGTCTTCTGACAGGATCATGCCGGTGTTATCGGCATACAAATGATCGCCAGAGAAGAAGGTTACGCCACCGAAGTTAACGCGCACATCGCTTTCACCAATGCCTTCACCTGCCGCACCGGCGGGAATAGCTGCGATGGCCTGAATGCCAATATCCAGCTCTTCCAGGTCGTCTACCTGGCGCACTGAACCGTAAATCACGATGCCTTCCCACTCGTTCTGGACCGCCAGCCTGGCCAGGGCAGCGTCAACCAGCGCGCGGCGAACGGAGCCGCCACCGTCGACCAGCAGGATCCGCCCACGGCCGTTCTCCTCGAGCAAATCATAAAGCAGACCGTTGTCCTCGAAACATTTTACCGTAATGATTTGCCCACCAAACGAGGTGCGGCCACCAAAGTTTGAGAAGAGCGGTTCCACGACATTCACATCTTCATGATAGATGTCGCACAGTTCTGAGGTATCGTATTTCATAGGATTTCGTCTGTTTGCTACAGGAAGCTTAAGTATATCGCTTAATCATCACTGTTGGCAAAATCATCAATTGTTAAAAGTTGCGATGGCTCAAGCACATCGCGTTTAGCTGAGCAGCAGCCCAACGGCAAACAGCACGTTGATCAGCAGTGCCGTTTTGACCGTTCTCACCAGCAGCGGGCGCATCGCCATCGCGCTGGATTCATGCAGCACATAGCGCATCTGCTGCCACAGCAGCGGCACCGCCAGCAGGAACAGCCAGCCAAACGGGTGCGGATTATTCAGCAGCGTAAACAGCGCGAAGCAGGCTATCGCGCCGGTCAGCAGCAATACATGATAATGGCGCGCGCGCCGTGGCCCCAGGCGCACCGCCAGGGTGAATTTGCCGTTCAGGCGATCGTTTTCGATATCGCGCATGTTGTTGGCGTTCAGCACCGCGGTTGCCATCAGGCCGCAGCCGGTGGCCGGCATCAGCGGTAGCAGGTTCAGCTGGTGAGTCTGCAGATACCAGCTGCCGATGACGCCAAGCCAGCCGAAGAAGATCATCACCGATACATCGCCCAGGCCAAGGTAGCCGTAGGGTTTTCGACCCACCGTGTAGGCGATGGCGGCAACGATGGCCAGTGCGCCCAGCAGCAAAAAGCCCAGCATATCACTCAGCGTTTTGCAGGATCTTATCAGCAGCATAATGCCGCTCAGCATGGATAGCGCCACGGCAAGGGCCATCGCCATGCGCATCTGCTGCTGGGTTATCGCGCCTTTCTGCATGCCGCGCAGCGGGCCAATGCGTGCGGGCGTGTCGCTGCCTTTGATCGCGTCGCCATAGTCGTTTGCCAGATTTGAGAGGATTTGCAGCAGAACGGTGGTCAGCAGCGCCAGCAGCGCCGTGGTGAGATTGAACGATCCCTGCCACCATGCCAGCGCGCTGCCGGTAATAATCGATGCACAGGCCAGTGGAAGGGTGCGCGGACGCAAACTCTCAATCCATGCCTGTGGGTGACTGATTGGGGTAGCCAGCTGGCTGTTGTCGGTCATAGGCAGGCCTCTGCTTTGATGGGCGGATCCGGGAAAGCCGGATCAACGTTTATGAAGCAGTGTAAGGCGCTTAAGCCCGCCCGAAATTAACCCTGGTCAAGTTGGCTGAGAGTTTAGCCAAAAAAAACGGGGGCCAGTTTCCTGGCCCCCGTTAATGCGACAGCGTGCTGTCGTTACAGAATGAAGCGGCTGAGATCTTCGTCTGCAACCAGCTCATCCAGATGCTTGCTGACATAGTCGGCATCGATGGTGAAGGACTGACCGTTCAGATCGCTGGCGTCATAGGAGATTTCCTCCATCAGACGCTCCAGCACGGTATGCAGGCGGCGTGCACCAATGTTTTCAGCGGTTTCATTCACCTGCCAGGCGGCAGCGGCGATTTTGCTGATACCGTCTTCGGTAAAGTTGATGTCCACACCTTCCGTGCCCATCAGCGCTTTATACTGCACGGTGATTGAGGCGCTTGGCTCGGTCAGGATCCGCTCGAAGTCGTGTGTGGTTAACGCCTGCAGCTCAACGCGGATCGGCAGACGTCCCTGCAGTTCCGGGATCAGGTCTGACGGGCTGGCGACCTGGAAAGCACCGGAAGCGATAAACAGAATGTGATCGGTTTTCACCATCCCGTGCTTGGTCGAAACGGTACAGCCTTCCACCAGCGGCAGCAGATCGCGCTGTACGCCTTCACGAGAAACGTCAGGGCCGGATGACTCACCGCGCTTACAGACTTTATCGATCTCATCGATAAACACGATGCCGTGCTGCTCTACGGCTTCGATGGCATCCTGCTTCAGCTCTTCCGGGTTAACCAGCTTGGCGGCTTCTTCTTCCACCAGCAGCTTCATCGCTTCTTTGATTTTCAGCTTGCGCGGCTTCTGCTTCTGCCCACCGATATTCTGGAACATCGACTGCAGCTGGCTGGTCATCTCTTCCATGCCCGGAGGGGCCATGATTTCCACACCGGCAGAGACGGCGGCAAGATCGATTTCGATTTCTTTATCGTCAAGCTGGCCTTCACGCAGCTTCTTGCGGAACGACTGACGTGCGGCAGACGGTTCGGCAGGGGTTTCTGACTGGCCCCAGTTGTTCTTAGCCGGCGGGATCAGCACGTCAAGAATGCGGTCTTCCGCCATTTCTTCGGCGCGGTAGCGATTTTTTTCGATCGCCTGAGAGCGCACCATTTTAATCGCCGAGTCGGTCAGATCGCGGATGATTGAATCCACTTCTTTGCCTACGTAGCCCACTTCGGTGAACTTGGTCGCTTCAACTTTGATGAATGGCGCATTCGCCAGTTTTGCCAGGCGGCGGGCAATTTCGGTTTTACCGACGCCGGTTGGGCCAATCATCAGAATATTTTTTGGGGTAACTTCGTGGCGCAGCTCTTCGTCCAGCTGCATGCGACGCCAGCGGTTACGCAGGGCAATCGCCACGGCGCGCTTGGCGCCGTCCTGGCCGATGATGAATCTGTTCAGTTCGCTGACGATTTCGCGCGGGGTCATTTCGGACATAAATTGGGATCCTTACGCTTTAGACGCTAATTCTTCGATGGTGAGGTTGTGGTTGGTATAGATGCAGATATCACCTGCAATACCCAGCGCTTTTTCAACAATATCTCGCGCGCCGATGTCCGTGTTTTCCAGCAATGCACGGGCGGCTGCCTGCGCGTAAGGTCCACCTGAACCGATGGCAATCAAATCGTTTTCTGGCTGGATCACGTCACCGTTGCCGGTAATGATTAATGAAGCATTCTCATCGGCTACCGCCAGCAGAGCTTCCAGCTTGCGCAGCATACGGTCCGTACGCCAGTCTTTTGCCAGCTCAACGGCAGCCTTGACCAGGTGGCCCTGGTGCATTTCCAGTTTGCGCTCAAACAGTTCGAAAAGGGTAAAGGCATCTGCGGTACCGCCAGCAAAACCGGCAATGACTTTGTCATTGTAGAGACGACGCACTTTTTTAACGTTGCCTTTCATTACGGTATTACCGAGGGTAGCCTGGCCATCGCCGCCAATTACTACCTGGCCGTTGCGTCGTACACTTACTATTGTTGTCACGGGCGGACCCCTTGTTGCAGTTGGTGAGGTCCCCGCACTTTTTGTACGGGGGCACTGATGCAATCTGATATGGGGCGGCTTTTAGGGGTTTCAACCCCCAACGGCGAGAGGAATGCAATTTGCGTGGCCGGAACCCCGCAGATTTTTCAGCGCGCTGTCAGCGCCTGCACGGTTGCTGTATGGGCCAATCACCACGCGGTTCCAGCCGCCGCCGGTCGTAATGCGGCTTTCGAAACCTTCAAAGGCCAGCGCGGCACGAACGGATTCCGCCTGATCGGTCCCTTTGAAGGAGCCACACTGAACCATCCAGCGCTGCTGCTTCTCTTTTTCGACTTCTTTCGGCTTCGTTTCCGCTTTCGGCTGCGCGGCCACTTCCTGCTGACGCGCAGGTTCACGGGTGACCGTTACCGGCGCGGGTCGCTGCTGAGTCTGATTTTGCTGCTGCTGCGCCCGTTCAGCCTGCTGCGTTTGCTGCTGAGTCCGGGCCTGCTGATTCTGCTGCACCGGCGGGGTCTGCTGCGTTCTTACCGGCTGCTGGTATTGTTGCACCGGCTGGTTCTGCGGTGTTCTTACCGGCTGTTGCTGGACCTGCTGCGGCATCCGTGACTGCTGCTGTAGCTGGTTCTGGCGCTGAATCGTCTGCTGACGCTGAGCGGGCGTTTGCTCATTCCACGGGACTTCATTCAGCTGGGTTGGCTGCTGGCGCATATCGGCCTGCATCTGTTCGAGTAGCTGGCGCTGTTCGTTAGTCAGCTGCGTCTGCGTATGCGCTTCTCCGCCCGATGACGGTTCAGTTGGCGTAGGCACGCCAATCTGGCGATTCTCTAACTCTTTAATATAGCGCCAGCGTTCTTCGGGTTTAGGTGGCAGCCCGTTCCCGGTTGCTTTGTGATCGGTGATGACCGGCGTGTCTTCTTTTTTATGATGCGCAATAAACCACAGACCCCCCACAAAAATGACGAGGACTGCCACGGCCAGCACGGTCATGAATTTAGATACCCCTGAGCCACCGCTGCGCTTTTTACTGCGACTATTGGTCTTGCGACGCGTCCCTGCCGAACGCCCGCGGCCTACATAATCTTTTTGTGCCACTATCGTTCCGTTAATCATCAATGAAAGAAGGCCGGGTAAAATCGCGATGGTCACCCGGCTACAGCCCGTCATGTTACTTAAGGGTCGGAAGTTTGACCAGCAGCGATCTTACTAAGAATCCGCTGATTTTGCGCCAGGTCGCAGTTGGCGAAAATGCCCGTTACACAAGATGTTAATCTTCGTCGTGCAGTGAAGGCGCTGTGCTACCACGGATCTTCAACTCAAAATCCAGTAGACGGGAGCCAACATTTACCATCCGCCCCTGAAGCTGCTCCAGCAAGAGTAGCATCGCTTCCCGGCCGATGTTAAAACGCGGCTGGGCAACGGTGGTCAACTGCGGGTCACTGTAGCGTGATAACTCAATGTCATCAAAGCCAATGATCGACAGATCCTTCGGTATTTTCAGGCCCATATTTTTCGCCTGCGACATGGCACCCAGCGCCATAATGTCACTGTGGCAAAACAGGGCATCGGGTGGTTTTGGCAGCGACATCAGCTTTTTCATCGCCTGCGTTCCGGCGTCAAAGGTAAAATCACCGCGCACGATATACTGGGGATCCACACTGATGCCGTTGCGGCGCAGTGCCTGAATATAGCCCTGCAGACGATACTGACACAGTGGCATATCTTCCGGCCCGGCAATGCAGGCGATGCGGCGATGGCCCAGCTTTTGCAGATGATTGACGGCTTCAAATGCCGCGGTCAGATTGTCGATATGCACCGTCGGAAGCTCCAGCTCAGGTGCAAATTCGTTGGCCATGACCATGGGAGGAAGATTGCGCTGCTCTTCCAGTCCGGCTTCGAAAGGAAGCTGAGAGCCCAGCAGTACCATGCCGTCGATTTGACGCGTCAGCATCAAATTCAGGAATGATTTTTCCTGTTGATTCTGATGGGCACAGTCACCGATCAGGACCAGATAGCCCTGATCTGCGGCAATAACCTCGATTCCCCGAATGATTTCGCTGAAGAACGGGTCACAGATATCCGGCACGATGACCAGAATGGTGCGTGATTCACTGCGGCGGGCGCTGCGCGTCATGGAATGTGGGGAATAACCAACCGCAATAACCGCCTGTTCAACTTTACTACGTGTCGCGGCGGAGACCTTTTCCGGGTTCATCAGGGCGCGGGAGACCGTTGCCGTTGATACGCCTGCTTTTTCAGCTACGTCCTTCATGGTCGCTGCTGGTGTCTCTTGATTCTGCTCCAACGCTTTTCTCCTCACGCCAGCCGAAACTGACCTGACCGACGGGTGATAATGTTTTCTTTCCGGGGTGGCCCGCTTATCCCTTTGCTGGCCCTTGCGCATTTTTACAGATGCAGCGGACTGCTGTTACTTAATTTGCATAAAAAATGTGACTTGTGCGACTTTTTTCGATCGAGGCCGCAACTTTGACATGCAAACGTTTCCGTCTGCATCTTTAACCGGGTTCGACGATCGATGAACGATATCGGCGTTTTTAACCTTCAGCGGGATCGATATCCAGCGACCATTTGACTTTGCGCGACTGGGGCAGTGTGCCAACCAGCGGCAGGCTGGATTTGATCAGCCGCTGCAGCACCGCACGTGAAGGGTGCTGCAGCAGCAACTGCCAGCGATACCGGCCGCTGCGCTTGGCCTGCAGGGCCGGAACCGGCCCCATTACCCAGAAACTGTCGTCTTTCAGCGGGCTGGCTTCCAGCAGGTTGCGCAGCTGCTGGAGAAACAGGGAAGCCTGCTGATTATCATGATCGTCGGCGCGGAACAGCGCATGGCTGGTAAACGGCGGCAGGAAAACGCTTTTGCGCTCGCTCAGCGCCTGCTTAGCGAAGGCGTCATAGCCCTGCTTCAGCAGAGTTTGCAGCAAAGGGTGGTCAGGGTGATGGGTCTGCAGCATGACTTCGCCCTGTTTGCCTGCCCGACCTGCCCGTCCTGCCACCTGGGTGTAGAGTTGGGCGAAGCGTTCAGCGGAACGGAAATCGGCAGAGAACAGGGCACCATCGACGTCGAGTAGAGAAACCAGCGTGACGTCGGGGAAATGGTGCCCTTTAGCCAGCATCTGAGTACCTACAAGGATCCGTGCGCCGCCGCGATGCACTTCCGCCAGCTGCTGTTCCAGTGCGCCTTTGCGGCTGGTGGTATCCCGATCGATACGCGACAGCGGCACGCCGGGGAACAGCGTACTGAGATTATGCTCCAGCTGTTCCGTACCCAGCCCGACGGGCACCAGGTGCGTCGTTCCGCACTGGGGGCACTGATGGGGAATGGGCCGCTGACTGTCACAGTGGTGGCAGCGCAGCTGGCGCTGATTCTGATGCAGCGTGTAGTAACGGTCGCAGCGCTGGCATTCGGCAATCCATCCGCACTCGTGGCACAGCAGCGTTGGGGAAAAGCCTCTGCGGTTGAGGAACAACAGGACCTGATTATCGGCCTTTAAGTGCTCACCTATTTTCCTGATAAGCAGCGGAGATAATCCACCCTGAAGCTTCACGCCTTTCAGGTCTATCAGTAGTTGCGTGGCGCGCGTGGCGTTACCTGCACGTTTGCTGAGGCTGAGCAGGTGATATTTGCCTAACTGCACGTTGTGCAGCGTTTCCAGTGCCGGCGTGGCGGACCCCATCACCACCGGAATATCCTCCTGCCGGGCACGCAGCACCGACAGATCGCGGGCGTGATAGCGCCAGCCCTCCTGCTGTTTATATGAGCCGTCGTGTTCTTCATCAATAATGATGGCACCCAGCCGGGCAAAGGGGGTGAACAGCGACGAGCGCGTCCCGATAACAATCGCCGTTTCGCCACTGCGGGCGCGCAGCCAAACGGCAAGGCGCTCACTGTCGTTCAGCCCGGAGTGCAGCACGTCCACCGGCGCGTTAAAACGTTCACGAAAACGGGCAATTGTCTGTGGCGTCAGGCCAATTTCCGGTACCAGCACCAGCGCCTGGCGCCCGTTGGCCAGAATATTCTCCAGCACGCTGAGATAAACTTCGGTTTTGCCCGAACCGGTGATCCCGTCCAGAAGCCAGGCGGAAAAGCGATCGTCTGCACTGCGGATTGCGCCTACCGCCGTGGCTTGTTCGGTGTTCAGCCGCAGGCGCTCACCGCTGACGGCAAAAGTCTTGCGCCAGTCCTGCATTGCGCGGGTTACCGCGTGAAGTTCGCACAGTCCCTTAGCCCTCAGCGCCTGCAGCGTCGCCTCGGTGATATCGTGCTGGCTGACCTCATGGCGGTAAAGCGGGCGCTGGCGAAGCGCGGCGAGAGCCTGCTGCTGTTTTGGTGCGCGCTTCAGGCTTTCCGGCGGCGTGGCGCGGCCCTGCTCGGTGATTGCCCACTGCCAGAGCGGTGCCTCCTCCGCAGCTTTCCCCTGGCGCAACAGGACCGGCATGGCGTGAAACAGCACTTCTCCCAGCGGGTAGTGATAATAGTCCGCTGCCCAGAGCAGGATGTGCCACAGGGAAGGGGGGAAGAGGGAGGCGCTGTCCAGCACCTCATGCACGCTTTTCAACTGGTCCAGCGGATAGTCGCTCTGTTCGCCAATGCTGACCACCACGCCAATCGCTTTACGTTTGCCGAAAGGCACGCTGACGCGGCCACCGGGAACGGCATGGCTGAGGTGGGCAGGCAACAAATAGTCAAAGTTGCGGGCAAGTGGAACGGGCAGTGCGACCTGAACAACGGGCATGGCTTCATCCGGGTGAAAAGCAGGGCCATTTAGTGTACACTGTGTCGTTCGCAATGTGCGGATCCGATTGCAGCAGGCGGTTAATTTCTGTATAATTCGCCGCCGTTGATACGGTATTTTGTATCGCGATGCCCACAACCTTCGAGGTTGGGGTATATCACCTGACTATTAATCTTCGTGTGGTGCCGGTGCAGGAAAAATTCCTGGCGCGGGAGAGCGACACGGCCTTAACTGAGGTTTCCCATGAAAAAAGGTATTCACCCAAATTACGTTGAAATTACTGCTAAATGTTCTTGCGGTAACGAAATCAAAACTCGTTCTACTACGGGTCGCGATCTGAACCTGGACGTTTGTGGCGAATGTCACCCGTTCTATACTGGCAAGCAGCGTGATGTTGCTACCGGTGGACGTGTTGACCGCTTCAACAAGCGTTTCAGCATCCCTGGCAGCAAATAAGCAGCCGGTCAGAAACGGTCAACGTTTCGGATGCACGAACAAAAAAACCAGCTCCGGCTGGTTTTTTTGTCTCTGAAATCAGGAGCCCGTAGCGTATTTCAGCACGTCACCCTGCCAGCCTTTTTGCGCATAGTTCTGCAGATGATCGATGCGTTTTACCGGCTGACCCGCCGAGAAGTTAATTTCTTGCAGTTTCACCATCACCTCTGATGGCGCAAAGACCGATTTAAAGTGGTATTCGCCGTGGCTGAGGTCGGCAATGGTCGTCCAGTAGGTCGACGTGCCTTTATTCTCCTGCGGGAATTTCGAATATTTCGCATAGGCATCGGTGATCGATTTCACCATCGGATCGCTGGCGTCCGGGTAGTTAATCGGGAATGCGGCGTTGTTAACCACCGACAAAATGAAGCCCTGGGCCTGCGCTTTGTTATCCGGCTGCGGAATATTTTTCACGCCGATGCTGGTGCGAACAAAACGGTCTTCCGCGCTCTGCGTGCCGGGAATGTGGTTCTCGTCGATGCCCTGATATTTCTTCAGGTTTTCCAGCTGGCGATCGTATGACGGTGGATTGGTCATCACGCGATAGTCAGGGTTGTGGTAAATGTTGACCTTACCGTTGTCGATTTCAATGATTGCCGAGTCGCCCGTGACGTCCTCCAGCGCGATGTGCTTTGTATCCGACGCGTAATCAATCGGCAGCTTTTTGGCCACCAGACGCACATCCTGTAACCCTTTCACCGCCTCATCAACCGTGGCGAAATTGTCCAGCAGATAGCTGAGCCATGCGCGGCTGTCCAGCTCGGGCTTGTCCTGGTTGCCCGCCTGTACCTGCTTACCGTTGGTGTAGTATTGCGTGTGCCCGGCCAGCCCTTTCTCGTTCATGCCATCCATTGGAAAAACCCCATCGGCGTAAATGACTACACTGCCATAGCGTGTTTCCCACTGTTTCGCGCCGGGTCCATCACTGCCGGTATGCTTAATGCCTTTCGGGGTGATGACCAGGGAAGGATCGACCGGGCCGAAGAAATCAAGATTACGGGCGCTGACCATATAGCCGGGGTAGGTATTTAAAAACGCGCGGGTACAGGCGCTGGCGCTACCGATTGTTGCGATGGTCAGGGAGGCACCCATGGCGACAGCCACCAGGCTGGATAATGTTTTATTCATCTTATTTCTCCTTTTGCTAACTGACGGCCAGCATAGTCAGAATGCTTAAAAGGAAAGAGTCAGTGACTGAGGGAATTTCCCCCACGGTGTTTTTTATGCAGGGAGCTTATGGCCATTAATTTTTCTCTGGCGCAAATCGAAGCGTTTGCCTGCGTGGTTGAGTCCGGCAGCATTACGCACGCCGCTAAGCGGATGAACAAAGACCGCACAACCGTCAGCGAGCTGCTGGATTACCTGGAACTGGATCTGGGCTACGCTCTGTTCGACCGCCACTGCCGGCCGTTTGCTCTGACCGAGCGCGGTAGCCTGCTCTATCGTCGGGCGCGGCTGTTTTTGAACGAGGCCCAGGCGTTCAGCTATCTGGCCATGCAGCAGCAGAAGCAGCCGCCGCAAACGCTGACGCTCAGCTACGATATTTTTACGCCCCGCGCGCTGCTGGCCACGCTGGCTGAGGAATGCCGTCAGCAGGGGGTACAGCTGAATCTCTGCTACCAGGATCGCCAGGATGCCGAGCAGGCGCTGCAGAAAAGTGAAATTGATATCGGTATCTATCAGGCGGTGAACAAATCGGTGAGCGAGCGCTTTAAGTGGCGCGCGGTGGGCAGCATCGAGATGGGGGTTTATGCCAGCCCTGCACTGTTCGAACATCGGCCCGTGAGTCAGCTGTCGCTGGCGGCCTGTAATCAGCTGATCCCGAATAAGGCTCTGGAAGAGCACCTGGCGCGTCGCCTGCAGATCGCCGATCGCGTGCAGTTTGTGAATGATGCCATGCTGCTGGAATCTCTACTGGAGAAGGGCGCAGGCTGGGCTTTTCTGCCCGTCCACGTGATGGCGGGAAGGCAAAGTCAGATTGAGCGGATTGAAACCGAAATGGGCAGCAGCGGGATAGTGCATACGATGGTAGCAATCTGGCAGCCGGGGCAGGCCGGGCACCCGATTTTGAATCAGGTGCTCGACCGAATAACCGAGCTGTTTGCGGCGAATTAATACTCCCAGGTGTCGGGATCGACGCCCATTTCGCGCATAATTGCTTTTGCTTCTTCAGGGATCTCGTCGCTACGTTCCTTACGCAGATCCACATCATCAGGCAGAGGCTGACCGGTGAAGGCATGCAGGAATGCTTCACACAGCAGTTCGCTGTTGGTGGCATGACGCAGGTTATTCACCTGGCGACGGGTGCGTTCGTCGGTCAAAATTTTAAGAACTTTCAACGGAATAGATACCGTGATTTTCTTAACCTGCTCGCTCTTCTTACCGTGTTCAGCGTAAGGGCTGATATATTCGCCGTTCCATTCAGCCATGGGTTACCTTAGTCATAATCAATATTTAAATGAGAAATGCCGAAATTCGGCCAATTATGCCCGAAGTTGGTGTCCATCACACTGCGATAACACAACTTTCTGTAGGGGATATCGGCATAATTTTAGCGGTTATTGGCTCATTGCTCAATCTATACGCAAAGACATTTAGATGTCCAGATGTATTGACGTCTATAGCGGCCCTGTTTACTCTATAGCCCTTCAACTTCTTCAGCAGGAATTTATGCACCATGACGCGTAAACAGGCAACCATCGCAGTACGCAGCGGATTGAATGATGACGAGCAATATGGCTGCGTTGTCCCACCGATTCACCTTTCCAGCACCTATAACTTTCTTGATTTCAACGAGCCGCGCGCTCACGACTACTCACGCCGCGGGAATCCGACCCGTGATGTGGTACAGCGTGCGCTGGCCGAGCTGGAAGGCGGCGTGGGTGCCGTACTGACCAATACCGGTATGGCCGCGGTTCATCTGGTGTGTACCGTATTCCTCAAGCCTGGCGATCTGCTGGTGGCTCCGCACGACTGTTACGGCGGCAGCTATCGCCTGTTTGACAGCCTGAGCAAACGCGGTGCCTATCGCGTGAAGTTTGTCGATCAGGGGGATGAGGCTGCACTGCAGGCTGCGCTGGCTGAGAAGCCGAAGCTGGTGCTGATTGAAAGCCCGAGCAACCCGCTGCTGCGCGTGGTGGATATTGCCGCGATCTGCCAGGCAGCGAAAGAAGCCGGGGCGATCAGCGTGGTGGATAACACCTTCCTCAGCCCGGCGTTGCAGAACCCGCTGGCGCTGGGGGCGGACCTGGTGCTCCATTCCTGTACCAAATACCTCAACGGCCACTCTGACGTGGTTGCCGGTGCAGTGATTTCAAAAGATCCACAGCATGCGACCGAACTGGCATGGTGGGCGAATAATATTGGCGTGACCGGTGCGGCGTTCGATAGTTACCTGCTGCTGCGCGGTCTGCGTACGCTCAACCCACGCATCGCCGCGGCCCAGCGCAATGCGCTGGCAATTGTTGAGTATCTGAAACAACAACCGCTGGTGAAAAAGTTGTATCATCCTTCTCTGCCGGAAAACGCAGGACATCAGTTTGCGGTGAAGCAGCAGAAAGGCTTTGGTGCGATGTTAAGCTTTGAGTTTGATGGCGATGAAGCAACGCTGCGTCGTTTCCTTAAAGCGCTGGAGCTGTTTACCCTGGCGGAATCGCTGGGCGGCGTGGAAAGCCTGATATCGCATACTGCCACGATGACGCATGCCGGCATGTCGGCAGAAGCCCGTGCCGCGGCAGGTATCTCTGAGACGCTGCTGCGCATTTCGGTGGGGATTGAGGATCACGAAGATTTAATCGCCGATCTGGATAATGCATTCCAGATTGCGGCCAAGAGGTAAGCATGAGTTATTCAGCAGTGGCAGAGGTGGGCAGTTCACGGCAGTTGCACAAATTTGGTGGCAGTAGCCTGGCGGATGCCAAATGCTATCAGCGCGTTGCCGGTATTATGGCGGAGTACAGCCAGCCGGGCGATCTGATGGTCGTTTCTGCGGCAGGAAGCACCACTAACCAGTTGATCAGCTGGCTCAAGCTGAGTCAGACCGATCGGCTGTCTGCGCATCAGGTTCAGCAGGCTCTGCGTCGCTATCAGAGCGAACTGATTGGCAGCCTGTTGCCGCCGGAAACCGCTGACCCGCTCATTGCTGAATTTATTCACGACCTGGAAAAACTGGCCGCCCTGCTGGACGGTCCGCTGAGCGATATCGTGTATGCGGAAGTGGTCGGGCACGGTGAAATCTGGTCAGCCCGGCTGATGTCGGCGGTGCTGAAGCAGCGCGATATTGATGCCAGCTGGCTGGACGCACGCGATTTCCTGCGCGCCGAACGTGCTGCGCAGCCGCAGGTGGATGAAGGTAAGTCCCTGCTGCTGCTTCAGCAGCTGATCGCCCAGCGGCCTTCTCAGCGTCTGGTGGTCACCGGATTTATCTGTGCGAACGATGCCGGAGAAACGGTGCTGCTGGGGCGTAACGGCAGTGACTATTCGGCCACCCAGATTGGTTCGCTGGCCGGCGTGTCGCGCGTGACGATCTGGAGCGACGTGGCCGGCGTCTACAGCGCCGACCCGCGCAAAGTGAAAGATGCCTGTCTGCTACCGCTGCTGCGTCTGGATGAAGCCAGCGAACTGGCGCGCCTGGCCGCACCGGTATTGCACACGCGTACACTGCAGCCGGTATCCAACAGCGATATCGATTTGCAGCTGCGCTGCAGCTACCAGCCTGAACAGGGCTCAACCCGCATTGAACGCGTTCTGGCCTCCGGGACCGGGGCGCGCATTGTGACCAGTCATGATGACGTTTGCCTGATTGAATTTAACGTTCCGCCTCACCATGACTTCGCCACGCTGCATAAAGAAATCGACCAGCTGTTGAAGCGTGCCCAGCTGCGTCCGCTGGCCACGGGCGTTCATGCCGACCGTAACCTGCTGCAGCTGTGCTACACCTCGGAAGTGGTCAACAGCGCGCTGACGCTGCTGCAGGATGCGGCGCTGCCGGGTCGACTCCAGCTGCGGGAAGGGATGGCACTGGTGGCGATGGTCGGTGCCGGCGTCTGCCGTAATCCGCTGCACAGCCACCGTTTCTGGCAGCAGATGAAGGATCAGCCGGTCGAGTTTATCTGGCAGTCGGAAGAGGGAATTAGCCTGGTGGCGGTGCTGCGCGTCGGCCCTACCGAGCATTTGATCCGCGGCCTGCATAAAACGCTGTTCCGTGCGGAGAAGCGCATCGGGCTGGTGCTGTTTGGTAAAGGGAATATCGGTTCGCGCTGGCTGGAGCTGTTCGCCCGCGAGCAGGAGACGATCTCCGCCCGTACCGGTTTTGAATTTATTCTGGCTGGCGTGGTGGACAGCCGCCGCAGCCTGCTGAGCTACGATGGTCTGGAAGCCAGCCGCGCGCTGGCGTTCTTCGAAGAGGAAGCGGTAGAGCAGGATCAGGAATCGTTGTTCCTCTGGATGCGGGCGCACCCGTTTGACGACCTGGTAGTGCTGGACGTGACCGCGAGTGAATCGCTGGCCGCACAGTATCTGGATTTCGCCAGCTACGGTTTCCATGTGATTGGTGCAAATAAAGTCGCAGGCGCATCAAGCAGCGACGCCTATCGTCAAATTCGCGATGCCTTTGCAAAAACCGGCCGTCAGTGGCTGTACAACGCCACCGTGGGGGCCGGGCTGCCGGTGAACCATACGGTGCGCGATCTGCGTGAAAGCGGCGACAGTATCCTTGCGATCAGCGGCATCTTCTCCGGCACGCTCTCCTGGCTGTTCCTGCAGTTTGACGGCACGGTGCCGTTTACCGAGCTGGTGGACCAGGCGTGGCAGCAGGGATTAACGGAACCGGATCCGCGCGTCGATCTGTCCGGCCAGGACGTGATGCGCAAGCTGGTCATTCTGGCGCGTGAAGCCGGCTACGACATCGAACCGGATCAGGTTCGCGTCGAGTCGCTGGTTCCGGCGGGCTGCCAGGCAGGCTCCGTTGACCATTTCTTTGAGAATGGCGATGACCTCAACGAACAGATGCTGCAACGCTATGAAGCGGCGCAGGAGATGGGGCTGGTGCTGCGCTACGTGGCGCGTTTTGACGCCAATGGCAAAGCCCGCGTTGGCGTTGAGGCGGTTCGTGCCGATCATCCACTGGCCGCGCTGCTGCCGTGCGATAACGTCTTCGCCATTGAAAGCCGCTGGTATCGCGATAACCCGCTGGTTATCCGCGGTCCCGGAGCCGGTCGTGACGTCACCGCCGGGGCGATTCAGTCGGATCTGAACCGTCTGGCGCAGCTGCTGTAGTGTTTACAGCGGGCTGATGGCTGATTGTCATCAGAACGTTCTGTTTAATGAAAGAGCTCAGGCAGGCATGGATGCCTGCGAAGCAGGAAGGGTGAAATCTCCTGTTATTCAGCCGAATTGATCCGCTCAATATCACTTCCGATCGCATCATGAATTTCCCTCATCTTCGTTGAGTATTTGTCACGGCAGGTCATCATTTAACTGTTGACTGAATGTACAATTTCCGTCATTTTGAATGTCTGGACGTCTAAATGGATAGACGTTTAACGGCGGCAGCAGAATCAACAGCGATCGATGAGGTAACGGGTATGAGTTTTTTCCATGCAAATCAGCGCGAAGCACTGAACCAGAGTCTGGCCGAGATTAACGGGCAGATTAACGTCTCCTTTGAGTTCTTCCCGCCGCGCACCGCTGAAATGGAAAATACCCTCTGGAGCTCTATCGATCGACTGAGCAGCCTGAAGCCGAAGTTTGTCTCCGTGACTTACGGGGCGAACTCCGGCGAGCGCGACCGCACCCACAGCATCATTAAAGGCATCAAGGATCGTACCGGTCTGGAAGCGGCCCCGCATCTGACCTGTGTCGATGCCACCCGTGATGAGCTGCGTACCATCGCGCAGGATTACTGGAATAACGGTATCCGCCACATCGTTGCCCTGCGTGGCGATTTGCCTCCGGGCAGCGGCAAGCCTGAAATGTACGGGGCTGACCTGGTGGCGCTGCTGAAAGAAGTGGGAGATTTTGATATTTCCGTGGCGGCCTACCCGGAAGTGCATCCTGAAGCGAAAAGCGCTCAGGCTGACCTGATCAACCTGAAGCGTAAAATCGATGCCGGTGCGAACCGGGCGATTACTCAGTTCTTCTTTGATGTGGAAAGCTATCTGCGTTTTCGTGACCGCTGCGTGTCAACCGGGATTGATGTTGAGATTGTGCCGGGTATTCTGCCGGTATCTAACTTTAAACAGCTGCAGCGTTTTGCCACCATGACTAACGTGCGCGTGCCGGGCTGGATGACCAGCATGTTTGAAGGGCTGGATGATGATGCCGAAACCCGCAAAATGGTGGGTGCCAACATCGCGATGGATATGGTGAAAATCCTCAGCCGTGAAGGGGTGAAAGATTTCCACTTCTACACGCTGAACCGCGCGGAGATGAGTTACGCGATCTGCCATACGCTGGGCGTTCGTCCCGGTGCGAATGCCTGCGTGGGCTGATACGCCCGCCGGGCCTGTATCTGCAAAAAAAAACAGGACGCTCAGCGTCCTGTTTTCATATCGGCGATACATCAGAGCGGGCGGGTATCCCCGCCCTGGCAAACTAGCCGGTGTTACGCATGCCTGCCGCCACGCCGGCGATAGTGACCATCAGCGCCTGTTCAACGTGAGCATCTACCTCACCACCGTTGGCTTCCTGCTGGCGTGAGCGGTGCAGCAACTCTGCCTGCAGCACGTTCAGCGGGTCGGTATAGACGTTACGCAGCGCGATAGATTCAGCAATCCACGGCTGGTCGGCCATCAGATGCGAGTCGTTGGCGATGGTCAGTACCGCTTTAATATCGGAATCCAGCTGGTCACGCAGCTGTTTGCCCAGCGGCCACAGGGATTCGTCCACCAGACGCTGATCGTAGTATTCCGCCAGCCAGAGGTCCGCTTTAGAGAACACCATCTCCAGCATGCCAAGGCGGGTCGAGAAGAACGGCCAGTCGCGGCACATGGTTTCCAGCTGTTCCTGATGACCTTCTTCCATCGCCTTTTGCAGACCGGCACCGGCACCCAGCCAGGCTGGCAGCATCAGACGGTTCTGCGTCCAGGCAAAGATCCACGGAATAGCCCGCAGCGACTCTACGCCACCGGTCGGGCGACGTTTAGCCGGGCGTGAACCCAGCGGCAGTTTACCCAGCTCCAGCTCCGGCGTCGCCGAGCGGAAGTAAGGCACGAAGTCAGCGTGCTCGCGCACGTAGCCGCGGTACATTTTACAGGACACATCAGAGAGCTGGTCCATGATGCTGCGCCATTCGGCTTTTGGCTCCGGCGGTGGCTGCAGGTTCGCTTCAAGAATTGCACCGGTGTACAGCGACAGGCTGCTGATGGTGACTTCCGGCAGACCAAACTTAAAGCGGATCATCTCGCCCTGTTCGGTAACGCGCAGGCCGCCTTTCAGGCTGCCCGGAGGCTGAGACAGCAGGGCAGCGTGCGCAGGCGCACCGCCACGGCCGATACTGCCGCCGCGTCCGTGGAACAGCGTCAGGGTAATCCCGGCTTTCTCACAGGTTTTAATCAGGGCGTCCTGGGCCTGGTACTGTGCCCAGCTGGCGGCCATCACACCCGCGTCTTTGGCGGAGTCTGAATAGCCAATCATCACCATCTGTTTGCCCTGAATAATGCCGCGATACCAGTCGATATTCAGCAGCTGGCTCATGACGTCGTTGGCGTTGTTCAGGTCGTCCAGGGTTTCAAACAGCGGAGCAACCGGCAGGGTGTAAGAGATACCGGCTTCTTTCAACAGCAGGTGGACGGCCAGCACGTCCGACGGCGTTTTCGCCATCGAAATAACGTAAGCAGCAATCGAGCCTTTCGGCACATCGGCGGCCACGCGGCAGGTATCCAGCACTTCTTTGGTGTCGGCGCTTGGCTCCCAGTTACGCGGCAGCAGCGGACGTTTGGAATTCAGTTCGCGGATCAGGAAGGCCTGTTTGTCGGATTCTGACCAGCTTTCGTAGTCGCCAAGGCCCAGGTAGCGGGTGATTTCAGCGATCGCTTCGGTATGGCGGGTGCTTTCCTGACGCAGGTCGATACGCACCAGCGGAACGCCAAAGCACTTCACGCGGCGCATGGTGTCCAGCAACTGACCGTTCGCGATAATGCCCATTCCGCAGGCCTGCAGTGACTGGTAGCAGGTGTGCAGCGGTTCCCACAGCTGATCGTTGGAGATCAGTAAGTCTGCCGGGCGCGGTAAACGCTCGCCCTTCAGACGGCGCGCCAGGTAGGCCTGGGTGCTGGTCAGCTGGCTGCGAAGATTTTTCATAATCTCGCGGTACGGCTCCAGCGCGTCCGGATTGCCGCACAGTTCGCGTACTTCCGGCGTACATTCGGACATCGACAGCTCGGAGATCAGTACGGCGATATCACGCAGGAACAGGTCGGTGGCTTTCCAGCGGCTCAGCTGCAGCACGTGGCGGGTAATGTCGGCGGTGACGTTCGGGTTGCCGTCACGGTCACCGCCCATCCAGGAGGTGAACTGCACCGGCACGAAGTCAACCGGCAGGGTGTAGCCGAAGGACTCTTCAACCTGCTCGTTTAATTCGCGCAGGAAATGGGGAACCCCTTCCCACAGGCTGTTTTCAACCACCGCAAAGCCCCATTTGGCTTCGTCAATCGGTGACGGGCGGTATTTACGGATTTCATCGGTATGCCAGGCCTGGGCAACCAGCTGGCGCAGACGACGCATGATTTTCGAGCGGTCATAGTCAGAAAGATCGTTGTGATCCAGCTGCTTAAGGCAGTTGTTCACCTCAACCAGCTTGTGGATCAGCGTACGGCGGGTGATTTCCGTCGGGTGCGCGGTCAGAACTAATTCCAGCGACAGGGATTCAATCGCCTCGCGAATGTTAGCTTCGGTCAGGTCCGGCTGCTGCTTCAGGCGTTCGAAGGTTTTCGCCAGCATTTCCGGATGGTTTGCCCCTTCGCCCTTTGGCGAAATGGTGTGGTACTGCTCGGCAACGTTGGTCAGATTCAGGAACTGACTGAACGCGCGCGCGACAGGCAGCAACTCATCGTTGGACAGATTTTGCAGCGTTGATAACAGCTCCTGACGGTGGGCATCATTTCCCGCACGTGATGACTTAGAGAGCTTACGGATAGTTTCCACCCGATCGAGAATGTTCTCTCCCAGTGCATCCTTGATGGTATCCCCGAGCAGCTTGCCGAGCATACTGACATTACTTCGCATTGCGGAATATTGTTCGTTCATATGACCCCTGACACCCTCTTTCTTGTACTTGTAACTTTATTTCACCCTTGTGGGTATAACTCAGCCTTTTATCTAGCCACGTTAATAACCATTCGTCAATTGACTTAAATTTGCCGGATCGTGCCGCTAAATAACGAGAATTTATGAAATTTAATTACACCGGAGCGAGATAAGTTATTCTTATCGTCCCGAATAATCGAAATCAGAGGCAAACAGCTGTTTTCGCAGTCGATTGCCCCAATTCTTGCCTTAGTGATAGCAAAAATGATGTACGACCTGAGCGATCAATTCACGGGTCGGTTTGATAAACGCCGTATCGATATATTCATCCGGCTGGTGTGCCTGGTTAATCGAACCCGGGCCCAGAACCAGCGTCGGGCAGATTTCCTGGATAAATGGCGCTTCGGTGCAGTAGTTCACCACTTCGGTTTCAGTACCGAGCAGTTTTTCCACCACCTGCACCAGCTGATGTTCACGCGGGCACTCGTAGCCCGGGATCGGCGGATGCAGTTCCCCCACCGTCAGGCGGCCCGGCCAGCGCGCGCTCACCGGCGCAAGGGCTTCATTCAGCAGGCCGTCGAGCTCGCTCAGCGTCAGCCCCGGCAGCGGGCGAATATCCATATGCAGCTCACAGCAGGCGCAAATGCGGTTAGCCGCGTCGCCGCCGTTGATGTGGCCGAGGTTCATCGTCGGGTAAGGAATGGCGAAGCCGCTGTGGTTGTAGCGCGTTTTCAGCGTGTTACGCAGCTCCAACAGCTGCGTGATGGATTCGTGCATCAGCTCAATGGCGTTAACGCCGCGTGCGGGATCGCTGGAGTGGCCGGACTGGCCCTGAATGCGAATCACGTTTGAGATGTGGCCTTTGTGAGCGCGCACCGGCTTCAGCGACGTTGGCTCACCGATAATCGCGCAGTCAGGGCGCAGGCTGGTGGTTTCAGAGAAGAACTTGGCACCGGCCATGGTGGTTTCTTCATCCGCCGTGGCCAGAATATACAGCGGTTTTTTCAGCGCGGACACATCAACTTCACGCAGCGTATCTAAGATGAAGGCAAAGAAGCCTTTCATGTCGGCGGTGCCCAGCCCGTACAGTTTGTTGTCGTGTTCGGTCAGGGTAAACGGGTCGCGCGTCCAGCGGCCATCGTCGAACGGGACGGTGTCCGTATGGCCGGCCAGCAGCAGTCCGCCTGCACCGAGGCCACTTTTGGCTAACATATTGAATTTATTACGCGTGCCGGGAACGGGCTGAACTTCTACAGTGAAGCCAAGATCGCGGAACCAGCCCGCAAGTAAATTGATTAAAGTTTCATTACTCTGATCGAGCGCGCTGTCGGTGGCGCTGATTGATGGCGTAGCAATCAGCTGGCGGTATATCTCAATAAAAGGTGGTAATTTTGTCTTCACTGTTGACAGTCCTTGAGTTAGGATAGTATCAATATTCATGCAGTAATAGTGAATAAAAATACATTATCGACGTGCGGATGGAAACCGATAATTTTTCCACCATTTGGCTTGGACAGCCAAAGTGAACATAACCGCATTCTGCAACGTAGTCACATATTTAAAGCGAGTTACTCTCTGATGACCAATCCGTTAATTATCAAACTGGGTGGTGTGCTGCTGGATAGTGAAGAGGCGCTGGAGCGTCTGTTCGATGCGCTGGTGAGCTATCGCGCTGCCCATTCGCGTCAGTTGCTGATTGTGCACGGCGGCGGCTGCCTGGTGGATGAATTGATGAGCAAGCTGTCCCTGCCGGTGAAAAAGAAAAATGGCCTGCGCGTGACCCCTGCCGATCAGATCGACATCATCACCGGTGCGCTGGCCGGTACCGCCAATAAAACTTTGCTGGCCTGGTCGAAAAAACACGGTATTGATGCCGTTGGCCTGTGTCTGGGCGACGGCGGAAGTGTTAATGTTGCTCAGTTTGATGAAGAACTTGGTCATGTGGGACAGGCTACCCCGGGTTCACCGGTGCTGATTACTACGCTGCTGGGCGCAGGTTTCCTGCCGGTTGTCAGCTCAATCGGCATCACCCAGGATGGCCTGCTGATGAACGTCAATGCCGACCAGGCAGCGACGGCGCTGGCCGCGACGCTGGGTGCCGATCTGATTCTGCTCTCCGACGTGAGCGGGATCCTCGATGCCAATAAGCAGCGAATTGAAGAGATGACGGCTGAAAAAGCCGAGCAGCTGATCGCCGACGGGGTGATTACCGATGGAATGATCGTCAAGGTGAATGCCGCGCTGGATGCCGCCCGTACCCTGGGCCGCCCGGTGGACATCGCCAGCTGGCGTCATGCTGAACAGCTGCCAACCTTATTTAACGGCGTGTCCATTGGCACCCGTATCCTCGCTTAATTAGAAACGTTTTCAAGGAATCATCATGCAAGACAAAAGCATCAAAAAAATCGTACTGGCTTACTCCGGCGGTCTGGATACTTCGGCGATCATTCCATGGCTGAAAGAGAACTACGGCGGCTGTGAAGTGGTGGCTTTCGTGGCGGATATCGGCCAGGAGCGTAAAGATCTGGAAGGCGTTGAGCAGAAAGCGCTGCAGTCCGGTGCGTCTGAGTGCCACGTGGTTGACCTGCGTGAAGAGTTCATCAGCGAATACGTTTACCCGGTACTGCAGACCGGTGCTCTGTACGAAGGCACCTACCTGCTGGGTACCTCTATGGCGCGTCCAATCATTGCTAAAGCGCAGGTTGAGCTGGCGCTGAAAGTGGGCGCAGACGCGCTGTGCCACGGTGCGACCGGTAAAGGTAACGACCAGGTCCGTTTCGAAACCACCTACACCGCGCTGGCTCCACAGCTGAAAGTGGTTGCGCCATGGCGTGAGTGGAACCTGCGTTCCCGTGAAGCGCTGCTGGACTACCTGAAAGAGCGCAATATCCCGACCACCGCGTCGCTGGAAAAAATCTACAGTCGTGATGAAAACGCATGGCACATCTCTACCGAAGGCGGCGTGCTGGAAAGCCCGTGGAACGCACCGAACAAAGATTGCTGGGTGTGGACCGTCGATCCGCTGGAAGCGCCGGACCAGCCTGAGCAGGTCACGATTGTTGTTGAGAAAGGTCGCGTGGTGGCGGTTAACGGTGAAGCGTTAACGCCGTTCGGCTGCCTGGACAAACTGAATGCGATCGGTGCTCGTCACGGCGTAGGCCGTATCGATATCGTTGAAAACCGTCTGGTCGGTATTAAGTCTCGCGGCTGCTACGAAACCCCAGGCGGAACCATCATGGTTAACGCGCTGCGTGCCGTTGAGCAGCTGGTTCTGGACCGCGACAGCTTCAAGTGGCGTGAGCAGCTGGGCCTGGAAATGTCCTACGTTGTTTACGATGGTCGCTGGTTCGCACCGCTGCGTAAATCTCTGCAGGCATCCGCAGAAGCGCTGGCGGAAGAAGTGAACGGCGAAGTGGTGCTGCAGCTGTACAAAGGCCAGGTGACCGCGATTCAGAAGAAATCGGCCAACAGCCTGTACTCTGAAGAGTTCGCCACCTTCGGCGAAGACGAAGTGTACGATCACCGTCACGCGGGCGGCTTTATCCGTCTGTTCTCCCTCTCTTCACGCATCCGCGCGCTGAACGAGAAAAAGTAATCTGTTGCGGTGGGCGAGGCGTGCCTCGTCCCCTGCAAGATTTCCCAGGGGCGGCACCCGTGCCGCCTCTTGCATAATTTCTGAATGGAGTACTGAGCATGGCACTTTGGGGTGGACGGTTTACGCAGGCAGCAGATCAACGTTTCAAACTGTTTAATGACTCACTGCGCTTCGACTATCGTCTGGCAGAACAGGACATTACCGGTTCCGTTGCCTGGTCCAAAGCGCTGGTGACGGTCAATGTATTAACCGCAGAAGAGCAGCAGCAGCTGGAAAGCGCGCTGAATGTTCTGCTGGAAGAAGTGCGCGCGAATCCGCAGCAGATTGTGGAAAGCGACGCCGAAGATATTCACAGCTGGGTGGAAGGCAAACTGATCGATAAGGTCGGCGCGCTGGGTAAAAAACTCCACACCGGCCGTAGCCGTAACGATCAGGTCGCAACCGACCTGAAGCTGTGGTGCAAACTACAGGTCAGTGAACTGCTGGCCGCGACTCGCCAGTTCCAGCAGGCGCTGGTGGCCACCGCCGAAGCGAATCAGGACGCGGTGATGCCGGGTTATACCCACCTGCAGCGTGCGCAGCCGGTGACCTTTGCGCACTGGTGCCTGGCCTACGTTGAGATGCTGGCCCGCGACGAAAGCCGTCTGCAGGATACGCTGAAGCGTCTGGACGTCAGCCCGCTGGGCTGTGGTGCGCTTGCGGGGACCGCCTATGAGATCGACCGCGAGCAGCTGGCGGGCTGGTTAGGCTTTGCCTCCGCCACCCGTAACAGCCTGGACACCGTATCCGATCGCGACCACGTGCTGGAACTGATGTCCGATGCGTCGATCGGTATGATCCATCTGTCGCGCTTTGCTGAAGATCTGATCTTCTTCAATACCGGCGAAGCGGGCTTCGTTGAGCTGTCCGACCGCGTGACGTCCGGCTCTTCGCTGATGCCGCAGAAGAAAAACCCGGATGCGCTGGAGCTGATCCGTGGCAAAGTGGGCCGCGTACAGGGCGCACTGACCGCCATGAGCATGACGCTGAAAGGCCTGCCGCTGGCGTACAACAAAGACATGCAGGAAGATAAAGAAGGTCTGTTTGACGCGCTGGATACCTGGTACGACTGCCTGCACATGGCGACGCTGGTGCTGGATGGCATCCAGGTAAAACGTCCGCGTTGCCAGGAGGCAGCAGAGCAGGGCTATGCGAACTCAACCGAGCTGGCGGATTATCTGGTCGCGAAAGGCGTACCGTTCCGCGAAGCGCACCATATCGTTGGTGAAGCGGTAGTGGAAGCCATCAATCAGGGCGTGGCGCTGGAAGCGCTGGCGCTTGCCGACCTGCAGAAGTTCAGCAGCGTGATTGGCGATGACGTTTATCCGGTGCTGTCGCTGCAGTCCTGCCTGGATAAGCGTAATGCGAAAGGTGGCGTGTCCCCGCATCAGGTTTCGCTGGCAATTACCGAAGCGAAACAGCGTCTGGGCTGATAATAATCGGCGCTTAACCGCTGCTTTATCACGTCAACGGATGAGAAAGCCGCTGCCCTGTAGGGTAGCGGCTTTTTTTTGCTGGCTCGCTGGGTGTTGAAAGAAGGCGCCTGTAATGAAAGGCGTTTTCAGACGGCTTCACCCGGACACTCAGGCGGCAAAAAACTTCTCTAAGTCATCGCTGCCGCCGATATGACGGCCGCCAATAAAGACCTGCGGTACGGTGGCACGGCCGGTCATGGCGCGCAGGCTGACGGTGGTCGCATCCTGCCCCAGCACGATTTCTTCATACTGGATACCGCGATCCAGCAGCATCTGCTTGGCTTTGGTGCAGAACGGGCAGCCTGGCTTGGTGAACAGCGATACGGACTCCTGGATTTTGAATTCCGGTGCCACATAGCGCAGCATGGTATCGGCATCAGACACTTCAAACGGGTCGCCCGGCTTGTTTGGCTCAACGAACATTTTGACCACCACGCCGTTGCGTACCAGCATGGAGTAACGCCATGAGCGCGGACCGAAGCCAAGGTCGGCTTTCTCTACCAGCATTTCCATTCCGCGGGTGAAATCACCGTTGCCGTCAGGAATAAACTGGATGTGATCGGCATGCTGATCGGCTTTCCACGCGTTCATCACGAAGGTGTCGTTAACGGACACGCAGAGAATGCTGTCCACGCCGTGGCTTTTGAAGACGCCGGCCAGTTCGTTATAGCGTGGCAGGTGACTGGACGAACAGGTTGGGGTAAATGCACCGGGCAGGGAGAAGACGATCACCGTTTTGTCTTTGAACAGCTCATCAGTCGTGACATCAACCCAGCTGTCGCCCTGACGCGTGTGAAAAGTGACCTGCGGGATGGATTTACCTTCCTGACTTGCAAACATAAAAAGACCTCACGAGTAGATTATTAGTTGTGCTGTTGGTGCACGGACACATTATTGTGATCCAGGGTTGATAGGGCTAATCGTTGATTGCTATCCTATCTATCGCCACGGGCTATCGTGGTCAGGAGGATAAGATGAATATTCGTGATCTTGAGTATCTGGTTTCACTGGCGGAACACCGTCATTTTCGTCGGGCAGCGGATGCCTGCCATGTAAGCCAGCCGACCCTTAGCGGGCAGATACGCAAGCTGGAAGATGAGCTGGGCGTCATGCTGCTCGAGCGTACCAGCCGTAAGGTGCTGTTCACTCAGGCCGGTCTTTTACTGGTGGATCAGGCACGTACCGTACTTCGTGAAGTGAAGGTACTGAAAGAGATGGCCAGTCAGCAGGGTGAGGCGATGTCCGGCCCGCTGCATATCGGGCTGATTCCGACCGTTGGCCCCTACTTGCTGCCGCAGATTATTCCGTCACTGCACAAAACGTTCCCCAAGCTGGAGATGTATCTGCACGAGGCGCAAACGCAGCAGCTGCTGGCGCAGCTTGATAGCGGTAAGCTGGATTGTGCCATCCTCGCGCTGGTGAAAGAGTCGGAAGCGTTTATTGAAGTGCCGCTGTTTGATGAACCGATGAAGCTGGCGGTGTATCAGGATCACCCGTGGCACGATCGCGATCGCGTCCCGATGTCGGATCTGGCTGGCGAAAAGCTACTGATGCTGGAAGATGGCCACTGTCTGCGCGATCAGGCAATGGGATTCTGCTTCCAGGCGGGAGCGGATGAGGATACGCATTTCCGTGCAACCAGTCTGGAAACGCTGCGTAACATGGTGGCGGCGGGCAGCGGAATTACGCTGTTACCCGCGCTGGCCGTGCCGAAAGAGCGGGTACGTGATGGCGTATGCTATCTGCCCTGCTACAAGCCCGAACCTCAGCGAACCATCGCACTGGTTTACCGCCCGGGTTCACCCCTGCGCGGCCGTTATGAACAGCTGGCAGAGGCGATCCGAACGCATATGCAGGGCGTGATGATTGGCGGTTTAAAACAGGCGATTTAAGCCGTTCAGCGCCGCTACCCGATAGGCCTCGGCCATGGTCGGGTAGTTGAAGGTGGTATTCACAAAGTACTCAATTGTGTTGCCACCGTTTTTCTGCTCCATAATGGCCTGACCGATATGGATAATCTCGGCCGCGCGTTCACCAAAGCAGTGAATGCCGAGGATCTCTTTGGTTTCGCGATGGAACAGGATCTTCAGGCTGCCGACGTTCATCCCGACGATCTGCGCGCGTGCCAGATGCTTGAACTGCGCCCGGCCAACTTCATACGGCACTTTCATCGCCGTCAGCTGCTGCTCGGTTTTACCGACGGAGCTGATTTCCGGGATGGTATAGATACCGGTAGGAATATCTTCAATCAGATGCGCGCTGGCTTCCCCTTTTATCAGAGCCTGCGCGGCGATGCGCCCCTGATCGTAGGCGGCGGAGGCCAGGCTTGGATAGCCAATCACATCGCCCACGGCGTAAATATGCGGCTGCGCGGTCTGATACATGCTGTTGACCTTCAACAGCCCGCGGCCATCGGCCTTCAGCCCGACATTTTCCAGCGACAGCGAGTCGGTGTTCCCGGTGCGCCCGTTAGCATAAAGCAGGCAGTCCGCTTTCAGCTTCTTCCCGGATTTCAGATGCATGATCACGCCATCCTCAACCCCTTCAATTTTCTCGAACTCTTCGTTGTGGCGGATGACCACGCCGTTGTTCCAGAAGTGATAGGAGAGCGAGTCCGACATTTCCTGATCGAGGAAAGCCAGCAGGCGGTCGCGGGTGTTAATCAAATCGACCTTGACGTTCAGGCCACGGAAAATTGAGGCGTATTCACAGCCGATGACCCCGGCGCCGTAGATAATGACATGGCCCGGCTCATGGTGGAGATTGAGGATGGAATCACTGTCATAAACTCGCGGATGGGTAAAGTCGACATCCGGCGGATGGTAAGGGCGTGAACCACAGGCAATCACGAATTTTTCAGCGGTCAGGCGCTCGGTGGTGCCGTCAGGGCTTTCGACCTCAATGGTGTTGGCATCAATGAAACGCGCATCCCCCTGGAACATCTCACAGTGATTCCGTTCGTAGAATCCCTGACGCATACGCGTTTGCTGACTGATAACGTTCTCGGTGTGGTTGAGAATGTCGGCAAAGGAAGAGCGAAGGAGTCGTGAGTGGTCGCTATACAGTGGGTTCTGGTTGAACTCGATAATGCGGCTAACGGCATGGCGCAGTGCTTTTGACGGAATCGTTCCCCAATGTGTACATCCGCCGCCGATATTGTGGTAGCGCTCGATTACTGCAACGCGCGCGCCCTGTTTCACCAGCCCCATCGCAGCACCTTCACCGCCCGGGCCTGAACCAATAATTATGGCGTCGTAATCATAAGACTGTTGCATACCAATACGTCCTATTTTATAAAACAATTTTACAACGATATTCTAACATCCAGCGGGCAACTTCCCAATTCTTACCGCTTTTTTTGCCACCATTTGCCAAATTTCCAGGTTAACAGGCGGTCACAAAGTTTGACGGACTGTACGCTGAAATTTTTGCTATAGTGCCCACTTGCAGGCTAAACAGGCACAAAAATGGGCGTCAGAGCGCAGCAAAAAGAACGTACACGGCGGTCACTTATTGAGGCGGCATTCAGCCAGTTAAGTGCCGAGCGTAGCTTTGCCAGCCTGAGTCTGCGCGAGGTGGCCAGAGAGGCGGGAATAGCCCCGACGTCATTTTATCGTCACTTTCGTGATGTAGATGAACTGGGATTAACCATGGTAGACGAAAGCGGCTTAATGCTTCGTCAACTGATGCGACAGGCGCGTCAGCGCATTGCCAAAGGCGGCAGCGTTATTCGCACTTCCGTGTCAACGTTCATGGAATTTATCGGTGATAATCCGAATGCCTTCCGTCTGTTGCTGCGTGAACGTTCGGGGACATCAGCAGCCTTCCGTGCAGCCGTAGCGCGGGAAATACAGCATTTTATCGCCGAACTAGCCGATTATCTGGAAGTGGAAAATCGCATGCCGCGCAGCTTCACGGAGGCGCAGGCGGAAGCGATGGTCATCATTGTATTTAACGCCGGTGCGGAAGCACTGGATATCGATGCGGGACAGCGTCGTCAGCTGGAAGAACGGCTGGTACTGCAGCTGCGTATGATCTCGAAAGGGGCATATTACTGGTATCGCCGTGAGCAGGAGAGACTGGCTGTGACGCTGGCATCCAACGACTAAAAAGGGGGAGACATGAGTTTAGCTTCAGGCAGAGATAAAGGAACGTTGCTGTTGGCGTTTCTAACCGGACTTTCCATTAATGGAAGTTTTTCTGCACTTTTCAGTTCGATAGTACCCTTTTCACTGTTCCCGATTATTGCGCTGGCGCTTGCCGCCTGGAGTCTGCATCAGCGCTATCTGAACCGCTCAATGCCTGACGGAATGCCGTCACTGGCCGCAGGCTTCTTCCTGCTGGGTATTCTGCTTTATAGCGCAATGGTGCGGGCGGAGTACCCTGACATCGGTTCGAACTTTATCCCGACGATTCTGATGGTGGCGGTCGTATTCTGGATTGTCAGTAAATTTCGCGTACGCAAAGCCGGGTGATTTTCAGGGCGATCTTACGATCGCCCTGACGGTTTAGCGTCGGGTCAACAGTACGCTGCATTCCATATGATGGGTATACGGGAACTGGTCAAACAGCGCCAGGCGAGTCACTTCGTGAGTGGCCGACAGCGTGGCGAGGTTGTTGCACAGCGTTTCAGGATTGCAGGAGATGTAAAGGATGCGCGGATAGGCCTGCACCATTTTCACCGTCTCCTCATCCAGACCGCTGCGTGGCGGATCCACAAAGATGGTCTCGCACTCATAGCTCTTCAGATCGATCCCTTCCAGACGGTTAAAGCTGCGCTCACCGTTCATTGCCTGCGTAAACTCTTCTGCCGCCATGCGAATGATCTGCACGTTATCAATCTGGTTTACGGCGATGTTGTACTGTGCCGAGGCGACGGAAGGCTTGGCGATTTCGGTAGCCAGTACCCGACGGAAGTTACGTGCCAGCGCCAGCGAAAAGTTGCCGTTGCCGCAGTACAGCTCCAGCAGGTCGCCGCTTGAATTGCGGGTGGTATCCAGCGCCCACTCCAGCATTTTAACGTTCATCGCGGCGTTCGGCTGGGTAAAGCTGTTCTCAACCTGGCGGTAAATCATCTCCCGACCATCCACCGTCAGGCATTCATCAACGAAATCCTGGTCGAGGCAGATTTTGGTTTTGGTGGCGCGGCCAATCAGATGCAGGTTAAACCCTTCAGCACGCAGCGCATCGCGCAGCTGCTCTGCTGCCTGCTGCCAGGCTTCGTCCAGCTTACGGTGGTAGAGCAGCGATACCACGATCTGGCCACTCTGCGTAGAAAGGTAATCAATCTGGAAAAGCTTAAAGCGCAGCGCCTGCGTTTCGCGCAGCGTAGCCAGCAGGCGCGGCATCAGGCGATTGATCAGTTCGCTGGCGGCCGGGAAGCTGTCAACGCGGATGCGCTCGCGGGTCTGCTGATCGAAGATGATGTGATAGAGGTCATCGCCATCGTGCCAGACGCGAAACTCGGCACGCATCCGATAGTGGCTGACCGGCGAACGATAGATTTCAACTTCGGGCGCGTTAAAGGCCGACATCATCGACGTCAGGCGGGTTACCTTTTCGGCAAGCTGATCTTCATACTGTTCAACGGGCAGCTGTTCGGGCGTCATAGTGATTCCTGGATGTTTGGCGGAGATAGCCGGGCGATTGTAGGGATTCCACATCTGATGTCCAGCGTTGTGAACGAATTGCCATTATGGATGTCCAGCTATCTGGACTTCCAATCATGTTATACATAAAATGCGCTCTCCGGCCTCCCCATGAGTTAAAAGGGAATCCAGTGAAAATCTGGAGCTGACGCGCAGCGGTATAGAATGTCATGGCAATCGCGCAAGCAGACACTGTCTTACGATGGGAAGTCTTTGCCTTTTACGACACTGAGCCCGAAGACCTGCCGGATTAACGTCGCATTATTACGATCATCGCGTGCTATCGATCGTAAGCCTGCGGCATCCTGCTGGTTTTTTGGATGCTCTATCAATGATAAAAATGAATAAATCGCTGTTTGCCTTTAGCGCAACGGCAATTGCACTCTGGGCGCAGTATGGCTTTGCACAGGATAGTGAAGAAACTCAGGTTGTGACGGCGAACCGCTTTCAGCAGCCGGTTAATACGGTACTCGCGCCGACCACCGTTGTTACCCGTGCCGAAATCGATCGCTGGCAGGCGAAAAGTCTCAGCGATGTAATGCGCCGCTTGCCCGGCGTTGATGCCGTACAAAGTGGCGGAATGGGGCAAAAGACCAGTCTGTTTATTCGCGGGACCAACTCTAATCATGTGCTGGTGCTGATTGACGGCATCCGTCTGAATCAGTCTGGTATCACCGGTTCTGCGGATATCAGCCAGATCCCGCTGGCGCTGGTACAGCGCGTTGAGTATATCCGTGGTGCCCGCTCCGCTGTTTACGGTTCCGATGCTATTGGCGGCGTGGTTAATATTATTACCACGCGCGAAGGCGAAGGTACGACGCTGGAAGCCGGAGTGGGTTCAAACAGCTACCAGAATTATAACGGGTCCACTCAGCAGAAACTCGGTGAAAACACCCAGGTGACACTGGCCGGGGATTACACCTACACCCGCGGTTTCGATGTGGCGGCCGGTTATCCAAACGACTATGGCCCAGCCCAGCCGGATCGCGACGGTTTCATGAGCAAAACGCTTTACGGCGCGTTGAACCACCAGTTTAACGAGCAGTTCAGCGGTTTCGTGCGTGGTTACGGCTTTGATAATCGTACCGGTTATGACAATAGCTATGGTTATACCGTACCGGGTTCGTTAGTCGATACGCGCCAGCTCTACAGCCAGACCTGGGACACCGGGCTGCGCTTTAATCAGGGTATCTACTCCTCGCAGCTTGTTGCCAGCATCAGCCACGTGAAGGATTACAACTACGATCCACGCCTGGGCCGTTACAGCGCCGCAACGACGCTGGATGAAAGCAAACAGTATAATGTGCAGTGGGGCAATACGTTCGCCGTGGGGCAGGGAGCCGTCAGCGGCGGGGTCGACTGGCAGAAGGAAACCACTGAGCCAGGCACCAGCTCGCTGGCAAACAGCACCGAGCTACGCAATACCGGCCTGTATCTGACCGGTCAGCAGCGGCTCGGTGATTTTACCGTTGAAGGGGCGGTGCGCGGGGATGATAATTCTCAGTTCGGCTGGCATAATACCTGGCAAACCAGCGCCGGTTGGGAATTTGTAGAGGGATATCGTTTTATTGCCTCTTACGGTACGGCTTTCAAAGCGCCAAACCTGGCACAGCTTTACAGCAACTTCTACGGCAACGACGATTTAAAGCCTGAGGAGAGCAAGCAGTGGGAAGCCGGCTTCGAAGGTCTGACCGGGCCGGTTACGTGGCATATCTCCGGCTATCGTAATGACATTGATAATCTGGTTGATAGCGATCCAACGACATACCGTTACTACAACATCTCGAAAGCCACCATTAAGGGCGTTGAAGCAACGGCCTCCTTTGATACCGGTCCGCTGAGCCACGAAGTCTCCTTCGACTATCTGGACCCGCGTAACGGTGCAACCAATGAAATCTTACTGCGCCGTGCGAAACAGCAGGTGAAGTACCAGCTTGACTGGACGGTATATGACTTCGACTGGTCGGTGACCTATCAGTACCTCGGCCAGCGCTATGATAAAGATTTCAACGTTTATCCGGAGCGGACGGTGAAAATGGGCGGCGTCAGCCTTTGGGATCTCGCCGTGTCGTATCCGATCACATCCCATCTGACTGTTCGTGGTAGAATTGCCAACCTGTTCGATAAAGACTACGAGACAGTGTATGGCTATGAAACCCCTGGACGGGAATACTACCTCAACGGCAGTTACACCTTCTAATCTGCGCCCCACCGTGCTGGTTTTTGACTCCGGCGTCGGTGGGCTTTCAGTCTATGATGAGATCCGCAAGCTCCTGCCGGATCTCCATTATCTCTACGCTTTCGATAATGTTGCCTTTCCTTATGGTGAAAAGTCGGAAGAGTTTATCGTTGAACGGGTTGTGTCCATCGTTGAGGCAGTCACACTTCGTCATCCTCTGGCGCTGGTAGTGATTGCCTGCAACTCGGCCAGCACGGTGACCCTGCCTGCATTACGCGAACGTTTCTCCTTCCCTGTGGTGGGGGTGGTGCCTGCCATCAAGCCTGCAGCACGTTTAACCCGTAACGGGATTGTGGGTCTGTTAGCAACTCGCGGTACGGTAAAGCGTCCTTATACCCATGAGCTGGTGGCGCGTTTTGCCAGCGAGTGCAAAACCGAGATGCTGGGTTCAGCAGAGCTGGTGGAGCTGGCGGAAGCCAAACTGCACGGCAAGCCGGTTGCTATAGAAGAGGTGAAACGGATTTTGCAGCCCTGGCTGCGTATGAAGGAGCCGCCGGATACGGTTGTACTGGGATGCACGCACTTCCCTCTTATTAGTGAAGAGCTGCAGCAGGTGCTGCCGGAAGGGACCCGACTCATTGATTCCGGAGCCGCTATTGCTCGTCGTACCGTCTGGTTGTTAGAGAATGAATCGCCAGAAGCTTTTTCTACAGACAGTAATATCGCTTACTGCATGGATATTACGGAACAGGCAGTACAATTAATGCCCGTTTTACAGCGATACGGGTTTGAAAAGCTCGAAAAACTCGCTCTCTGAAGCACTTTTGGATAAAAAAACGGCACTCAAACATCTTTTTTAAATTAGCCCTTGTCAGCCGCCAGAAAATCCCTATACTGCGCCTCCACTGACACGGAACAACGGCTTACAGGCCAGCGTGTTAGAGGTTCAGGAAGTTGTCTGAACCGCCGGAAAAAACTTCTCAAA